>NZ_DJAU01000018.1:0-5170 GCF_002429725.1 Lysinibacillus sp. UBA5994
ACCAAAATTTTGTTTTGTTCACTAGCTAAACTAGCTACTGAAAAGTTTATTGATTACGTTTTGCTTGTTCAGTTTTCAAGGTTCATTATTTAAGTCGTTTTTCAGCGACTTCTTTATATTAACATCTCATTCAAAACATGTCAACAACTTTTTTAAAAAAGTTGTTTGTGTTTTTCTGAGTTATTCGTTTATGTCTTAGCGACAATTAATATAATACAATACTAAGATATTATTCGTCAACTACTTTTCTAAAAAAATATCGAGGTATTTTTTAGATACCTCGATTACAAGCATACTACAGTCATTGCCCCATTTCTAGAGCATCTTTATTTACCTTGTAATGACGGTGAAATATCCTATCATTTTTCGCTGCAATGGGTTCAATTTGAATATAGCCTTTATCCACTAGATACTCAACAAACACTTCTAAATCCACTGAGTAGTTAACAAGTTCATGATGATCATGTAATTCCTGAATAGTCCACATTTCTTTTGTTTGCATGACTTCTAATATATGCTGTGCCCCATCTCGTGTACGAGAGTGGATTAAAAACTCACTTGCTAAAAACAATAATTCTAAGCGCTTTTCTATTGGCTCATTACTTGTCACTAGCTCTTCATACAGCTTATAGATGGCTGGCTCGATTTTTTTCACCTGTGCCCAAACAGTTACTTCAGGATACAGGCCACTATCGATAATAGATAGGCGGCCTAGATGATGTAGCGAATCCACAACATGATTATAAGCATCTAAGTAACTTCCTTTATCAAAGTATTCTTTCCCCTCCAAATAGCGACGAATTAACTTTGAAAATTGAATACCTGTTTTAATTTTACGACCACTATACGGAAATTCCTGCAATTCTATTTTTAGTTTATGCAGAAATTCATTCCGATCAAATAATACTCTACCGAAGAATATCCAATCAACAACCTTTCTATTTGAACCGATGAGTAACCATTTTCGAATTAATTTCTCCGTAACAGTATGTAGAGCGATTTTATTTCCTTCATATAAGTAATGTTTTGAAAAGACTGGTTGCTCTGCTTCTTTTACGATAATGAGTAAAACCGTATCAAATGTATCTGTAACGTTACTTTGTTCTTCACGCTTTTCCACTAAAATTACGCCTAATGTATTCGACTGACTCGCACGTTCTTGATATATCGGACGCAGTACTTGCTCCATGTTCAGCCCTCCTTTATTCATATAGGTTGTTTTGTTCCGTTAAAAATTCGACATACTCTAAAAGTATTCCTTCTTTCATTCAGTTCAAAGCTAAAATACTTTGCCCTTATATGTTATAGTAGATTTTAGATTGGGAGGCAAGATGAAATATGAAACCTTATAAAAGTAAAATTAATAAAATTCGTTCATTCGCATTAGCACTAATCTTTTTTGGTTTTATTGTCATGTACGGAGGCATTTTCTTTAAAAACAGCCCGATATTAGTTTTAATTTTCATGTCACTAGGTGTTCTTTGTATTATCGGTAGCACAGTTGTATATGCGTGGATCGGATTACTGTCAACAAGAGCTATTCAAGTAGAGTGTCCTAATTGCCATAAACATACAAAGGTTTTAGGCCGAGTAGATATGTGCATGTACTGCAATGAGCCATTAACACTTGATCCTACTCTAGAAGGTAAAGAGTTCGATCAATCCTATAATAAAACAAAAAAATCCTAGCCCTTTTTAAGAGCTAGGATTTTTATTGTACTTTAGCAGTAGCAACTTTACATGATGGACAAGTGCCGTATATCTCTAAGCGATGCGAATGCACATCAAAGCCTGTTACCTGTGATGCAAAATGCTCTATTTCGTCGAGTCCAGGATAATGGAAATCGACGATCTTACCACAGCATTCACAAATCATATGGTAATGATCATTTGTCACGAAATCAAAGCGACTTGAAGCATCCCCGTAAGTTAGCTCTTTCACAAGACCTACTTCACGAAATACACGCAGGTTGTTATAAACAGTCGCTACACTCATATTAGGGAACTTACCCTCAAGAGCTTTATAAATTTCATCGGCAGTAGGATGTGCCATTGATTGAATTAGATATTCCAAAATAGCATGACGCTGAGGAGTAATACGTACACCAGTTGTTTTCAACGTGTCCAGTGCATCTTGTAAATGCGTTGCAGACATCGTCATGCACCTCTTCCATAAGTATTATTAATTTATAATTGTTATAAATAGTGTATCCAATTCGTACTACTTCGTCAACAATCACACATTGCTTATCCTCAATAAATCAATGGTTTTTTCCTTAATATCCTCTTGATAAATCCATAACATTTTCTAAATCCGTGTCACCCTTTAGCCATTTTGTTAGGCTTGGCTTGAAAATTTCTAAGCTACGCTCAACATAACGAGAAGAATGACTGGATACATGAGGTGATACTATAACATTTGGTAATGTCCATAATGGATTGTCGGATGTCAGAGGCTCCTCTTCAAATACATCTAAAACTGCGTGTCCTATTTGCTTTCTTTCAATCGCTTGAATGAGTACGTTTTCATCAACTAAATTACCTCGACCAAAATTCATGAAGATCGCATTGTTTTTCATCGCAACAAAATGCTCTTCTTTTAATAAATGGGTCGTTTCTGTTGTTTTTGGTAATACAGAAATAACGATATCTGCAAGAGGTAGTGCTTCTTTCAAATTGGTAAAACTAATCATCGTATTCATATAGGCCGCTTCTTTACCAGAGCGGTTACAGCCAATTGTTGTAACACCAAAAGCTTGCAATAAACGCCCAACTTCCGAACCAATGGCACCTGGCCCCAAAATAAGTGCCGTACTATCTCGTAATTCCGTTTGTTGTGTTTTTTTCGACCATTCATTTTTCTTTTGCTGCTCATACATCCAAGGCAAAGCTCGTTTAATGGCTAAAATATGAGCAAGAATCGATTCAGCCATAGGCGTTTTATGAATGCCACGAACATTTGAAACTAGAATCCTGCGTTCAATAATAGCCTGAGCTGGCATTTTTTCTATACCTGCCGATGCAACAAAAATCCATTTTAGCTTTGTAGCAGATTGAATACTCTCTTCTGTTAAATCTTCACCATATGTAACTAATACATCCGCTTGTTGAAGCTCTTCATTTGATATGCTCTTTTCAAAGATAAATTCAAGCTGTGGAAATTCTGCTACTAATGGTTCTCGTAAATCTGGTCTAGGTTCAAATGTAAAATAGATTCTCATTGTTTTGCCTCCTGTTCTGCTAAATAAGCATATACTTCTTCAATATGATTTTTCACTCGAACTTTGCGCCAAGCTTTTACAAGCTTCCCCTCAGCATCAATTAAAAACGTTGAACGCTCTATGCCCATATATTCACGTCCATACATTTTCTTTAAAACCCATACATCATAAGCTTCAGCAATAGCATGGTCCTCATCCACTAATAATGAAAATGGCAAACCATGCTTATCAATAAATTTTGTATGCTTGCTTGCGTTATCTGGGCTAACACCCAGAACAACAGCATTTAAATGACTGAAGTCCTCAAACTTATCGCGAAAATCACATGCCTCCGTCGTGCAGCCTGGTGTCATATCCTTTGGGTAAAAGTATAAAATAACATTTTTTCCTTTAAAATCAGCTAAATGCACCATCTCGCCCTTTTCGTTCAATAGAGAAAAATCCGGCGCTTTTTGTCCTTCTAGTAATGTCATACAATCTCCTCCTCTGTAGGTCCTATTTTACTCTAAGTAACAAATCAAGTCATATCTCTTAATTTCTTTGGATTTCTTACACCGATAGGTCTACAATAGATTACGTATAAAAAGTTAGGAGGCAATTCTATGAATCATGCAAAATCTGAAGCAATACATGAAGAGGCATTACAGCATATTGTTGGTGGTGTAAACAGCCCTTCTCGTTCATATAAAGCAGTAGGTGGCGGTTCTCCTGTAGCCATGGCGCGAGGAAAAGGCGCTTATTTTTGGGATGTAGATGGCAATCGTTATATCGACTATCTAGCAGCATATGGTCCAATCGTTACTGGTCATGGTCATCCTCATATTGCAAAGGCCATTACGCACGCAGCTGAAAATGGTACATTGTTTGGGACGCCGACTGAGTATGAAGTTACTTTCGCAAAAATGTTAAAGGAAGCCATTCCGTCGATGGATAAAGTACGTTTTAACAACTCTGGTACAGAAGCTGTTATGACAACGATTCGTGTGGCACGTGCCTATACAGGACGTACAAAAATCATGAAATTTGCTGGTTGCTACCACGGGCACTTTGATTTAGTATTAGTGGCTGCCGGATCAGGTCCAGCAACATTAGGAACACCAGATTCAGCGGGCGTGACAACTTCGACTGCTGAAGAAGTTATTACTGTACCTTTTAATAACCCTGAAGCCTTTACAGAAGCCATGGATAAATGGGGCGAGGAGATTGCAGCTATTTTAATCGAGCCAATAGTAGGAAACTTCGGTATCGTTGAACCAAAGCCAGGCTTTCTTGAATTAGTACATGCTACAGCAAAGGAAAAAGGGGCCCTAACGATTTATGATGAGGTCATCACGGCCTTCCGCTTCCACTATGGTGGCGCTCAAAATTTACTTGGCCTAACACCTGATCTAACTGCACTTGGTAAAGTTATTGGTGGTGGTTTACCAATCGGTGCTTATGGCGGACGTAAAGAGATTATGGATACTGTGGCACCCCTCGGCCCAGCATACCAAGCGGGTACGATGGCTGGAAATCCTGCATCTATGCAAGCTGGTATTGCTTGCCTAGAAGTTCTACAAACACCAGGTATATACGAGGAAATGGATAGATTAGGCGCAATTTTAGAAGAAGGTGTTTTAGCTGCTGCTAAAAAACATGGCGTAACCATCACGTTAAATCGTCTTAAAGGAGCGCTTACTATTTACTTTACAGATGTGAAGGTAGAAAACTATGAGCAAGCTGAAAGCTCTGATGGTGAAATATTTGGACGCTTCTTTAAACACATGCTTGAGCAAGGTATTAATCTAGCTCCTTCTAAATATGAAGCATGGTTCTTAACAACTGAGCATACAGAAGCAGATATTCAGGAAACAATTGAAGCAGTAGATATTGCGTTTTCTCAATTATAATCTTGACAAGAAAAAGGCGACTTGCAAGTAGAAGTCGCCTCAGACTGTAGACAAACTCAA
>NZ_DJAU01000022.1:0-151643 GCF_002429725.1 Lysinibacillus sp. UBA5994
GCGGTTGGCGGACCTTTCAGTTGTCTTTAGACATGGGCCAGTACCCCAGCGTTTCACGCGTAGAGCAAACCACCAGTTAGACTGGTGGTTCTGATTGTGTAATAAATTAACCTTTTTATAGGTAGGTGAAGGTTGATAGATAGTATTTACTAGTTTTTTTCGATAGAATTTAAGATAGATGATTTATGTTGTTTTTAGTAGGCTGGGAAAACTGCTCCACCATAGATGAGAAGCGATCAATAGTCTGGAGAAGCCGCTCCAAAATAGATGAGAAGTAATAAATTCAGTGAAAGAATCGCTCAAATAAAAGTACAAATTTTTATTTCATTAAAAGAGAGACACCCGCAACAGCAAGTTAATGAGGAGGGGGAAAGTAAATGACATTGCGTATTGTTTCAGGACGTTCGGGAACAGGAAAATCCGCATTTATTCATCAGGAAATTGTTGAGCAATTAAAGACAGATCCATTGGGACATCCAATTTTCATTATAGTGCCTGACCAAATGTCTTATTCTACGGAATATGAGCTGACAAATAAGCATGGTTTACAAGGCTTGATTCGAGCACAGGTGATGACGTTTAAACGTTTAGCATGGTTGGTTTTACAGGAAACAGGAGGTATTGCTCGTAAAGAAGTGAATGGCTATGGCTATCGAATGCTTATACGTAAACTTTTGGAGGAACAAAAAAGCGAGTTTTCCTTATTTCGACAAGCAGCAGGAAAACGTGGCTTTACGGAGGAAATTGAAACCCTTTTAAGAGAATTTAGTCGCTATAGCGTCAATAGCTCAGTCTTGGCAGAGGTAACGGAATCGTTAAAGGCAATAGATGCACCTAATACATTGCAGGCGAAAGCGAATGATTTACATGTCGTTTTGCAGGCATTGGAGGAACGACTTGGTACGACCTATGTTGACAGCGAGGGCTATTATCCGATTTTAACGGAGCAACTGAAGTATGCAGAAACGATGAAGCAAGCGACCATCTATATTGATGGTTTCACCGCTTTCACTGTGCGAGAGTTAGAACTGGTTAGTGAATTGTTAAAGGTAACGAAGCAAGTAACTGTCGTCCTTCCATTTGATCATATGGATGAAGCCTTTGATGAACAAGCTTTATTCCATGAAGCAGCGTTAACGAATCAACGTCTTCATGATATAGCAAAAGAAGAGGGCATTGATGTTGAATTACCATTACATTTTTATAAGACTCAAAGATTTCATTCTAAAGATTTACAGCATGTGGAGGCAAAATTTGCTGTTTTGGAGCCCCAAACGATAAAAACTTCAGGAGATGTAACCGTGCTTGAAGCATCAAATCGTCGAGCAGAGATACATGCGATTGCCCGGGAAATAACAAAACTGACAAGAGAAGACGGTTTTCGCTATCAGGATATCGTACTTTTGTACAGACAAGCAGATCTCTACGATCCACTTATTACAAGTATTTTCCAACAATATGAAATTCCTATTTTTACAAATACAAAAAAGACAATGCTACATCATCCATTAATAGAGCTAAGTCGTTCAGCCTTGGAGGTTATGACCTCGAATTGGAAATATGAGCCAGTTTTTCGTAGTGTCAAAACCGATTTGTTTTTCCCATTACAAGCGGAGCTAACAATTTGGCGTGAGCGAGCAGATCGATTAGAAAATTATTGCTTGGCACAAGGCATCTATGGTGAACGATGGTTTGAGGAGGCACGTTGGTTTTATAAAAAATATCGAGGTCTAGAATTCCATTCGCGTGTACAAACAGATGAGGAGCGTGCAATGCAGGCAGAAATCGAGGCCATTCGAGATGAAATTCGCCAACCTCTAAAACTTTTACAAGACAAGCTTGATAGCGCCAAAAATGGCAGAGATATTGCGACTGCTTTATTTGAATTTATAGAGTCATTACAGGTATATGATAAACTGCAAGCCATGAAAGATCGTGAGCTAGAGCGAGGTGACGCATTAGCTGCAAGTGAACATGAACAAGCTTGGAATGAATGGATTGCTGTTCTTGACCAATTCGTTTATATGTTTGGAGAGCAGGAGATGTCTGTAGAGCAAGCAGCCAAAATTCTTGATGAAGGCTTTGATACATTAGAATTTTCAAGAATTCCGCCAACCCTTGATGAAGTAATGGTGGCTACTGTTGATTTAGCTCGTTTATCCAATATCAAAGTCGCTTTTGTAATAGGAATGAATGATGGTGTTTATCCAACTCGGATGGAGTATGAGGGCTTGTTGTCAGATATCGAACGTGAATGGTTTAGTCAAATTGGCTATGAGCTTGCTCCTACCTCTACTAATCGTTTATTACAGGAAAATTTCTTGTTCTATCGCGCTATTACAACGCCATCTAACAAATTGTATATGACCTATCCTACGGCGGATGAGGAAGGCAAGGCACTTCTAGCCTCACTTTATATTAAGAAAATAATAGGAAATGACAAAAAGGCTGGCTTATTAAGTGGTGTTTCGATAGAACGAGTGGTAGTCGATCCGATTGAATTACTAGATGGGGATGTTTTATCATATTTACGCCATCCAAGGACTGCATTGGCACATCTAATGGTACAGCTACGTCAAGCTGAACATAGCCGTGAACTAGCTCCAGAATGGCTAGCTTTACAAAGATTTTATAAACAAGATCCGTATTGGGCACTCATTTTCGACCGCGTACTTTATCCAATTACCCATAAAAATGAGGCTGAGCCACTTGAAACCTATATTACACAGGAATTATATGGTCAGAAGCTAACATCCAGTGTGTCGCGAATTGAGAAATACTTCAGATGTCCTTTTTCTCATTTCACTACGTATGGCCTACGTCTTGAAGAACGAGCTGAGTATCGGCTAGAAACGTTTGCAATGGGTGACTTATTCCATGAGGCATTAAAGTGGATTACAGAGGAAACACATCGTCAGCAATTATCTTGGATTCGTTTAACAACAAAGCAAATTAAACAATTAGCACGTCAAGCAGTAGAACAAATTGTTCCAGTTTTTTTCCATCAAATCCTATTATCCAGTGCCCGCTATCGCTATATTCAGCGTAAGCTAATTCGAATTGTTGAGCGTACAATGACAGCACTGACACAGCATGCAAATGTATCACACTTCAAACCAATTGCAATTGAGGCGTCGTTCGGTCCTGGACAACATGAACAGCTACCACCATTAGAGATTGATTTGACTGGTGGTAAGAAAATGTTTATGCGTGGACGTATTGATAGAGTGGATAGTGCAACGATAGATGACCGCTCTTATTTGCGGATTGTCGACTATAAATCCTCAGCTCGTGACCTTGATTTAAATGAGGTTTATTACGGATTATCCTTACAGGTCCTAACGTATTTAGATGTGGCAATGGAAAATAGTTCTTACTGGCTCTCAGGTGAAGCAGAGCCAGCAGGGGTACTGTATGTCCATGTCCATAATCCGATGCTGAAGCTGGATAAAGATTTGACGGACAGTGAAATAGAAGAGGATCGTTTAAAGCAGTATAAAATGAAAGGTTTGCTATCTGAAAATGCTGAAGCGATTTTATCGATGGACGAGCAATTGGAAGAAAGTAGCGGACATTCAAAAATCATTCCTGTCTATATGAAAAAAGATGGGACACCGTCTGAGTCACAATCGCGTATAGTTCCTGTCAATGATATGAAAAAGTTGCAGCATTTTGTTCGTCGTAAACATCAGGAGGCAGGGAATGGTATCTTATCTGGTGATACGGCCATTAGCCCCTATAAATTAAAAGCTAAAACGGCATGTGATTATTGTCAATTTGCTGCGGTTTGCCAATTTGATCCATCAGATGGTAAACAAAACTATCGTCAATTAATGCAAGCAAAGCCGAATGATATTGTCGATAAAATTCGGAAGGAGATAGAATAGCATGGTACAAACAATTCCTGTTAAGCCAGTAGATGTCACATGGACAGACGATCAGTGGAAGGCCATTTATGCTAGCGGTCAAGATACACTCGTTTCGGCTGCAGCAGGGTCGGGGAAAACAGCGGTTCTGATCAATCGTATGATTGAAAAAGTCATTGCTACTGAAAACCCGATCAATGTAGATGAACTATTGGTAGTGACCTTTACAAATGCCTCAGCCGCTGAAATGCGCCATCGTATGTCTGAGGCATTAGAAAAGGCGATAGCAGAAAATCCAACATCTAATCATTTAAGACGGCAGCTAAGTCTTGTGAATAAAGCACAAATTTCTACGCTACATTCATTCTGTTTAGCAATTGTGAAGCAATATGCCTACTTACTTGATATAGACCCAGGCTTCCGTATTGCCAATGAAGCAGAAATAGCATTATTGCGAGATGATGTTTTAGCAGAAGTTTTAGAAGATGCCTACGATGCGGAGAATGAGGCTCACGTACAAGCTATCTATCGTCTTGTCGATAGCTTTACCTCAGATCGTGATGATCAAGCCATCGAAACGCTGATTAGTAAACTTTATGATACGTCTCGTGTCCATGCTGAGCCTCAAAAATGGCTTTGGAGCCTGCCGAAAGCTTATGAATTAGCTGAGGAAGTGACAATAGATGATTTAGAGCTATCTCAATACGTCAAATTAACCGTACGTCATAGTCTGGAAGAGGCGTTTATGTTAATTTCTGAAATGCGCACAATTACATTACAGCCAGATGGACCTGCACCCTATGCAGAAACGGCAGAGGTAGATTTTGCTATGATTCAGGAAGGGATACGCATTAGTCAAAGTGGGACATGGCAGGAGCTATTTGATTATTTTGCAACGGTTAAATGGTCTACCTTAAAGCGGGTATCGAAGGATGCACTAGTTAATGTAGAGCTACAGGAGCTTGCGAAGAAAAAACGAGAAGCAGCCAAAAAAATGATGAATAAAATCAAGGAGACATATTTTGTTCGTACGCCTGCACGGCTACTTGAGGAAATAAGGTTAATGGCACCGACCATTACTACGCTAGTTGAATTGACCACTACATTTAGTGAACAATTTCGACTAGCCAAGTTAGAACGGGGAATCATTGACTTTTCAGATTTAGAGCATTATGCACTTCAAATTTTAACGGTAGAGATAGATGGTGCACTTCATCCCTCACCGGTTGCACTAGATATGAAAAAGCGTTTTAAAGAAGTACTTGTGGATGAATATCAGGATACCAATATGCTACAGGAAACCATCTTACAGTTTGTTAAAACGGGTGAAGAACAAGATGGCAACCTTTTTATGGTTGGGGATGTTAAACAAAGTATATACCGTTTCCGATTAGCTGAGCCAAAGCTTTTTATGAAAAAATATAGTGAATATTTGGAGTCACCTGTTGTAACGGGGATGCGAATTGATTTAAACGCTAACTTCCGAAGTCGAAAAGAAGTATTAAATGCTACAAACTATGTTTTTGCACAAATTATGGGTGAGCGTGTCGGTGAGATTTCGTATGATGACAATGCGTCACTAAAGCCTGCTGCGCCCTATGATGATAAAGAAATACCTGTTGAACTGGTCGTATTGCATCCACCACCGGAAGAGGAAACACTAGAAGAACTGGAAGAACTAAGCAATGAGGCAACGGAGCTAGAGGAATTAAAAAAATCACAATACGAGGCACGATTTATTATCGATCGTATACGTCAAATGATGGAAGATGGAACAACCGTATACGATACGAAAACAAAAACAGAGCGACCATTAAAGTATAGTGATATTGTGATTTTAATGCGCTCGATGACATGGTCAACAGACTTAGTAGAGGAATTTAAGCTGGCAGGGATTCCACTCTATGCAGAATCATCTAAAGGCTATTTTGACGCACTCGAAGTAATGATTATGTTAAATGTCCTGAAGGTAGTCGATAATCCCTATCAGGATATCCCCTTAGCCTCTGTACTGCGCGCACCGTTTGTTGGTTTAACGGAAAATGAGCTGGCGAAAATTCGTTTAGCCGATCAAAAGGTACCTTTTTATGATGCTTTACGACAATTTATTCGTAGTGAAGGACATGGTGTGCAAACCACTACATTTGAGAAGTTGCAACGCTTTATGCTAGCCTTTGAAAATTGGCGTGATTTAGCACGTCGTGGATCATTATCAGATTTAATTTGGAAAATTTATTTAGATACACATTATTATGAAATGGTTGGGGCAATGCCGAATGGCAAACAGCGTCAAGCAAATCTACGCGTATTACATGATCGTGCATTAATGTATGAAAAAACAGCATTTCGTGGGCTATTCCGTTTTTTACGCTTTATTGATCGTATGCGTACGCGTGGCGATGATTTAGGTACGGCCAAATCAATTGGCGAAAAGGATGATGTAGTACGTCTGGTGACAATACACTCTTCCAAGGGGTTAGAATATCCAGTCGTCTTTGTTGCAGGAATGGGACGTCCGTTTAATAAAATGGATTTTCATCAACCCTATTTGTTTGATCAAGATTTTGGACTAGCTGTTAAGGCCATTGATCCCGAAAATCGTATCACCTATACATCGTTACCGTTTTTAGCATTGAAGGAGAAAAAAGAACTGGAGATGCGTGCAGAAGAAATGCGTGTCTTATATGTTGCGATGACTCGTGCGAAGGAGCGTTTGATTTTAGTAGGCTCAGTGAAGAACTGGGAGAAAACACGCGACAACTGGCAGGACGCACAAAGTTTACCAATGGATGCACCGCTTCAAGAATATTTACGTGCAAGAGCTAATAGCTATTTGGACTGGGTTGGCCCAGCAGTAGCAAGACATGCAGATTTTGCAGTAGTAGCAAGCACATCTTATAAAGAAGTGGAGGATCAATCACATTGGTGGGTTCAAGCCATCGATACAAAGCATTATTCATATGAGATAGAGGCGATGGGCGATGAAGTACAGCAAGTGCTTGCGATGCAAGAGGATGAGGACTTGCTGGCTGAAATCACTACCCGCTTTCAAGCGCAGTATGTCTATCAAAAATCTACAAGAAAGCGCTCCAAAACATCTGTTAGTGAAATAAAGCGATTAGAAAATTTACAGCGCCAGGAGGAACCTGAATTTTATTTTGCCTCTCCTATCAAGCAAAAGGCTTCGTCCATTGCACCTCGACCCGTTTTTTTACAGGAGCAACAGCTAACTGGTGCTGAAATTGGTACAGCTGTACACACAGTGATGCAGCATGTTCCTCAATATGGCTTTAGTCATATCGATGCTGTAAGGGACTTTGTGGAGGATTTAGTGGCAAGACAGCTTTTAACAGAGGCGGAGGGCAAAGTAGTTCCGCAAGCGAAAATTTATCGTTTTTTTGAGACAGAAATAGGGCAACGCTTTCAACGCGCAAGGCAGATACGTAGAGAAATGCCGTTTACAATTAGTAGAATCGATGAAGATGGTGATGCTCAAATTGTGCAAGGGATCATTGACTGCCTATTTGAGGATGAATACGGTAATTGGGTCTTGTTGGATTATAAAACGGATCGTATACAATCTCATTTTGCGCAGGAGCCAGCCTTGTCAAAGGAAATACTAGGTCGTTATGCCGTACAGCTTCGTGTTTATAGCGAAGCCATTGAATCCATCTTACACATCAAGGTGAACGATAAAGTATTATTTTTATTCGATAATGAACAGACCATACACGCATAAAGAACTTGTTACGGGCAAAGTGGGGCAAAGTTTTTTCTTGCCCTGCTTTCACCATAGCTGCTAGTCAAGAGGAGGCTATTTTGTGGAGTTAAAACCAACAATGTTGCAGGAACGAATAGCAACATTAGATATTTTACGAGGTATTAGTTTAGTAGGTATCTTACTTGTAAATATGTATACCTTTTATTTGCCAATGCCGCATATTGATTTGGCATCATGGTTTACAACCCCATCAGATATTGTTTGGCAGAAAAATATAGATATTTATGTGCAAGGCAGCTTTTACCCGCTTTTTGCCATGCTATTTGGTTATGGGCTAGCCATGCAGTGGCAAAAGGCTCAAAGTCGTCAACAAAACTTTTATACCCTGGGGCTTCGTAGACTGTCCATCCTGTTTGCTTTTGGTTTTATCCATGCTGTGCTAATTTGGTGGGGCGACATATTAATGATGTATGCATTTTGTGGCGTTTTCTTAGTGCTTTTACTACGATTGAGTCCCATCTGGCTATTAGCGAGTGCTTTGATTATTAATGGCTTGATGCAAGCTTTTATGCTCTTTGTAGTAGGGATTGTAAATTTTAATACAAAAGTAGATGATTACTTAGATATCGTTTCAGTAGAGAAGGCCATCACGGCTTATGGGACAGGAAACTGGGTAGATGCCTTTTTGCAACGCTTAACAGATTTATCGACGCAGGCAGGCATCGAGATGTGGTTTGTCGCACTGTTCACGATTTTACCGTATATGTTAATAGGTGCCGCTGCCTCTAAATGGCGTTTAGTAGAACGGGCTAAAGAATTGAAGTGGCTCTGGCTGACGTTTGCAATTGCTGGATTGGTCATCGGTATTGGTATAAAAAGCTTATCTATTATGTTTACAAGAACATATTTACTAGATTATTTAAAGGTATACATAGGGGGCCCAGTTCTATCGGTGGGCTATATTGGGGTCATTGTGTTACTTTGCTTAGTGCCAATAATGCTAAAACTACTTAGTCCTTTTGCTAAAATCGGACGCATGTCATTAACGATGTATATTCTTCAATCTATTATAGGTACTTGTTTATTCTACCAATTTGGCTTTGGCTGGTATGGTAAAGTAAGTGTAGAAACAGGGGTATTAATTGCTGTCGGCATTATTGTTGTGCAAATGATCATAGCAGAAATCTGGTTATCTAAGTGGAAACAAGGACCGTTAGAAACAATATGGCGTAAATTAACATATAAGCAAAAAGTAGAAGTGCGTTAATATATTCCTCTTCACATGCATATTTTATGAAGATATAACAACTTATAAAAATGTTGTCGCAAAAATGAGGTAATTTCTATCATATTGTTGTATTATGTAGAAAAAAGAAGGAGCTCTTTCAATCATGAAAATTTTATCATTCAAATTAGGTGGGCATGTAAGCTTTGGACCAAAAGTAAAAAAAGAAGAAGCGGTATGGGATGTACTCGCTATTCAAAGTGAACTTCAAGTTCTCCCTTCTTTTTCAAGTTCAATCGTGGATGGCATTGCTTTAGGCTTTGATTTTGTGGAACAGATTCGTAAATTAGTAGAAGCAGCGGAAAAATCAGATAATGCTAATAGTTTTAAACGTGAATTTACAGAGATCGAATGGCTTTCACCAATTCCACGTACACCTAAAAATATTATGTGTATTGGTAAAAACTATGATGAACATGCAAAGGAAATGGGTGCAGAGGCAGCACCAACGGATTTAATGGTATTCACAAAATCACCAACTGCAATTGCTGCAGATGGACAAACAATTTCCATTCATGCAGATCTTTCTTCAAAAATGGATTATGAAGGTGAGCTAGCTATCGTTATTGGTAAACGTGGCAAAAACATTCCTAAAAACTTAGCGTTTGATTATGTATTTGGTTATACAATTGCCAATGATGTAACAGCTCGTGATTTACAAGAGAAACATAAACAATTCTTCTTGGGTAAAAGCTTGGATGGTACTTGCCCTCTTGGACCATACCTTGTGACAAAGGATGAGATCCCAAATCCACAAGACTTAACAGTAGTGACAAAGGTCAATGATGAAGTACGTCAAAATGGCTCTACGAAAGATATGATGTTCTCTGTTGAAACGTTAGTATCCATCCTATCTCAGCATGTAACATTAGAGCCAGGAGATGTGATTTTAACAGGTACGCCAGCTGGTGTTGGCAAAGGGATGAACCCGCCGCAATTCTTAAAAGCTGGAGATACAGTAAAAGTATCTATTCAAGGAATTGGTACTTTAGTCAACCATTTTGAATAATGATGATATCAATCCGCGTGAGTCTATACTCCGCGGATTTTTTACTGCTTTAAGGCATAGTAACAGAAGTAAAAACTATGAGATGCAAGGATTCCAAGTTTTAAATGATGTAAATTGTGTGAACACTATTGTAATATTTGAAACCCTTTCCATCGCATGGTAGGATAGAGTTTGATAGAAAAAGAATGAGGGGGACAATCATGAGTTTTTTAACTAGCCAAACGCATTTGCATATTACTACGTGGGTAGTAGGTATTGTCATCTTTTTAATTGCGGCACTAATGGGCAAGCAATCAAAAGGCTTACATATGACATTACGTCTGTTTTATGTACTAATAATCATCACAGGTGGGGCATTATTTATCGAGGCAATGGACTATGGTAAAGGTATGCTTTACGGATTTAAGTTCTTAGGTGGCATACTTGTAATTGGCATGATGGAAATGGTCTTAGTGCGTCAAAAGAAAAATAAACCAACAGCTATGTTTTGGATTTTATTTGCAGTATTCCTATTAATCACTTTGTTCCTAGGATTTAAACTGCCAATGGGTCAAGATTTCTTAGCATAATGATTTAAAAGTCGTGAAGTAGTTGCTTCACGGCTTTTATTTTGTAAACGAAAACGGAAGACGGAATTGACACCTTTTTGTCGTAATTCATTTCGCTTTTACGCAAAATCTTTGGAAAAGATAGCGACGTGACAGAGTTATTTGGTAAAATGACGTTGATTGGTTTGAAAGAGAGGGAATAACAGTGAAATTTAAGAAGTGGATAAGTGCGACGGCTGCATCACTTTTATTAGCAACTTCATTAGTAAGTACTATACCAGTAGCACATGCGGATGAATCAGCGACTAGAACAATAGCAGAAGAAAGCATCTATGATTTACTCGTTGACCGTTTCTTTAATGGCTCGGGCACAAACGATTTTGATACAAATACGCAGGACCCTTCGAAATTTGCGGGGGGCGATTTTACAGGTTTACAGGATAAACTGAAATTTATCGGTGAGATGGGCTATACAATTGTTTCCATTGGGCCTATTTTTTCTACAGAGAAGTATGATGGATCAATGCCCACAAGCTATACTACAATAGAACGTCATTTTGGAACAACGGAAGAATTCCAAAGTACTGTAGAGGCCTACAAAGCTAAAAATATGTCCATTATGGTGGATTTTCCACTTACAAATGTGAGTCCAAATCATGAGTGGGCAAAGGATGCATCGAAAGCGGATTGGATTGCATCTACCAATAATGGACAAGTACAGTGGGATTTATCGAATAAGGATGTGCAAGAAGCACTTATTCAAGCAGTAACTGAATTTGTTTCTACATATGACATCGGTGGTATTCGTTTAACAAATATCGCAGGGGCTGATACAGCGTTTATCAATGCAGTAATAGCTGCATTAAAAGAGACAAAAACATCACTTTATGTGATAGCAAATGAAGAAAGCGATGCTGACTTTGATGCAACTTTCTCACCTGTAACGGCAGATATCTATCGTAATATATTTAAAAACGTGGATATGGATTCTTCTAAATTAATGGAACCCTTCACAGGAGAAAAACCGACACAAATTATGGTGGATTCACTTGAAACTCATCGTTTTACATTTGACTCTGCTAATGAAAATATGTTCCCACCTACCCGCTTAAAAATGGCGATGGGTGCTTTATTTATGCTACCAGGAATTCCTGTCGTACAATACGGGACAGAAATTGCTATGAATGGGGAAGCAAAACCAGATACACACCAGCTTTATAACTTTAAAACAGACGAGGAACTGATAGATTATATTAAAAATGTTCAATCTTTACGTAATCAATCAGCTACTTTACGTAATGGTGATTTTGAAGTCATTACAAATGAAAATGGCCTTCTTGTCTTTACACGTTCTTCTGACGAAGAAAAGTGGGTAATCATGGTTAATAATACTGGTAAAACACAACGCGTCGACTTAACACCTGAACAACTTGGTGAAGGGAAAATGCTGAACGGTATTTTACATGAGGAAAAAGTTCGCTTAAATGAAAAAGAAGTCTATCCTGTTATTTTAGACAGAGAAATGGTTGAAATTTATCAAGTTCGCAATGATGAAGGCTTAAACACTCCTTATATGGTGGCTCTTGGCTTAGTATGGGTGATCTTTATTGGCTTTGTTGTCATCATCATTAAACGAGGGAAAGTTCGTCGTCAGGAGCAAGACGTCCAATAATAATAACACGACAAAAAAGCATGCCAGGAACCATCCTAGCATGCTTTTTATTAGCCTTCAAAGCTTTTATTTGTGAAGAAAATTGCAATAGTCCCAGGTCCGACATGTGAGCCGATCGCGGAACCTATCATGGTAATTTGCACAGCTTGAGGTGAAAAACGCTCCTGAATAGAGGCTTTTGCTTCATTCGCAAAGGCAGCGTCGTCACTATGGCTAATACCTACGATTTTATTTGTAAAGCTGCCACCACGCTCCTGCATTAAATCTAACATACGATTAAGTGCTTTTTTTCGACCGCGTGACTTTTCAATCGGTACAAGTTTGCCATCTTCTACATTTAAAATAGGCTTAATACTAAGAAGGCCACCTAAAAATGCACTAGCTTTTGATACACGACCACCTTTTGCAAGGTAATCTAAGTCTTCTACTGTAAATAAATGCTCGACCTGAGGTGCAAGGGTATTTATTTTAGAGGCCATGTCTTCTAAGGATACTCCTATATTTCGCAGTCGTACAGCTTCTTCCACGACAAGGCCATGTCCTAGTGATGCGCATTTAGAGTCGATAATGACTAGTTTTAAGGAAGGATACTGCTCAAGTACCTGATTGCGAATCATTTGAGCGGTACTATATGTGCCTGATAATTCTGATGAAAAAGCGATATAAATACCTTCTTCATCATTTTTGGCTAGCTCCTCAAAATGCTTCAAAAAGAGCTCAGGTGACACTTGTGATGTTTTTGGCTGAGCACCTTGGCGTATTGCATCATAGATCTCTTTGGAATCAATTGAAATCACATCTTCATATTCTTTGTTGTTCAATTGCACTCGTAAAGGGAGTAGCACGACATCTTTTTCTTCATAGTAAGATTTTGGTAGATCACATCCACTATCCGTAAAAATCTTCATTCTCTTGTCCCCCTAATTTCAACTTACTTTTAAAGCTTTTTAACTTTATTCAGTAGATACTCACTTTAGATAAATGGAAGGGGTACCACTGAATAAAGTTAAACTGGTAAAAATGGAATGTTAACTTGAACTTACTACTTAACTATGATAATTTCAAGCGTTCAATGAGTATTTTTGCAATTCCATCATCATTATTCGTTGTCGTAATTTCATTGGCAATGTTTTTAAGACTTGAAATACCGTTCCCCATCGCTACACCAAGTCCAGCATATTCGATCATTTCTAAATCATTGTCTTCATCACCAAATGCGATGATGCGCTCACGAGGAATACCTAAATCTTTTGCGACATGTGCAATACCCACAGCTTTATTTAAGCCGCGACGCACAATTTCAATAATATGAAGTGGCGCGCCCCAGCGACGATGCTCGATGACTTCAGCATGCACTGCCTGTAAATGATCACGTATAATAACCGAATTGGCTTCATTTGCCTGAATCAGCAAACTTGTAGGATTTTCTAAGAGGTGTGTGTATAAATCGCCAAGTGTAATTTTTGGGTTACCCATATTAAAGATATTTAAGATACGATCGTCCTCTGTGTGAACATAAACTTCATCTTTTACCTCAGCGATAATATTTTCGTATTCATAACTGTTAATAGAATCAACGACATCATGTACGACACTTAAATCAATTGGTGTGTGCATATGTTGCCAAGAGACATTTTTAGGATGATGCACATATGCGCCATTAAAATTAACAATGGGTGTAGTGAGCCCAAGTTCTTGATAATAAATAGTACTTGCTCGGTAAGGACGTCCTGTCGCAATCATCACTTGATGCCCTTGTTCCTTAGCCTGCAATAATGTTTTTTTCGTTTTTGCAGAAATTTGCTGTTGATCTGTTAATAAAGTTCCATCTAAGTCTAATACGATTAAATGCGGTTTCATAGCTCGTTGCCCCTTTCCTATAGTTTGAATAGTATCTCTTTGTCTTACATTCGTCAAAATTTTGTCACAGTGAAAAAAGTTTGCTAACATAAAGATGAGAGAATAGTTGGGAGTGACAATAATGTTTGTAGAAAAAGAAGTGTGGGGAAATATTCCTTTATTACATATACATACAGACAATATGAATGAAGAAACCCCGGTAGTCATTTTTTTGCATGGCTTTATGAGTGCAAAAGAACATAACTTACACTATGCATACCAATTGGTGCATAAAGGGGTGCGTGTCCTATTGCCAGATGCAAAATTTCATGGTGAGCGTAGCGAAGGCCTAACAGAAATGCAAATGAATTTAAATTTTTGGGACATTGTTTTAAATTCTATTCATGAAGTACAACAATTATATGATGTATTAAAGAATAAAAATTTATTAGCTAGTCATAAAATTGGCATAGGAGGCACTTCAATGGGTGGCATCGTGACATCAGGCTGTCTGAAACTTTATGATTGGATACAAACAGCTGCAATATGCATGGGTGCACCTGGTTTTATAAAATTGGGTGAATACCAATTGCAACAATTTGCTAAAAGCGGAGTTAACTGGCCGATGTCAGAGGAAGACGTAGAAAAAATTAATGAAGCCCTTGCTAAATATGATGTCAGTTTAACACCAGAAAAATTCGCGGGTCGCCCTGTATTCTTTTGGCATGGAGAATTAGATAAAACAGTTCCTTTTCACGAAACGTATAAATTTTATGAAACATTACGGGAATACTATGAAGCAAACCCTGAATATTTAAAGTTCATGGTTAACAAAAGGGCTGGACATGCTGTACCACGTGACGGTATGCTAGCAGCTACAGCATGGCTTGCACAGCATTTGGCATAACAGGGTGCATCTGCTATGATAAGGTTAACACTATGATGGAAGGAGAAATACGAATGGATCAGGATATGAAAGATAGCATGTTAGGTGCTTTAGAAAACGTAATTGATCCTGAGCTTGGCATTGATATTGTCAACTTAGGTTTAGTATATGATGTGGAATTAGATGATGAAGGTGTTGCAACTGTTACGATGACACTAACATCTATGGGCTGCCCACTTGGTCCAGTCATTGTGGATCAAGTGAATACGGCGTTAGGTGAACTTCCAGAAGTGAAAAGTACAAATGTTAATATTGTATGGAATCCACCTTGGTCGAAAGATAAAATGTCACGCTATGCCAAAATGGCATTGGGCGTACGTTAAAATGGATTATTTAAAACCCTGCTTATTTTTCAATAAGCAGGGTTTTTGCTTGTAACGAAACTAATCGATACGGCATATTTGTAATGGACAATTTTCACAGGCAATTTCATTTTTTAAAAATTGTAAATCATGAATGGTAATAAATCCTTTATCAAAAGTGATAATCTCATGTTTTTTTAAATCATTCAGCATACGATTAATCATTTCCCGACTTGTCGCACACAGATTTGCAATTTCTGTATTTGTTAGCTGAAAATCAATAAAAATCGAGTCATTTTCTACAGGTTTACCATACGTATTGGACAGCCGAATGAGCGTTGAAAATAGAGCACCTTTTTTACCGTTTAACACTAAATCGCGCAAACGACTCTGATGCTTTAAGTTTTCTGTTTGTAGCCACTTCATGTATTCCACCATAACTGTCGGCTGCTCTTCTAGTAAATGCTCCAAAGATTTACGACTCAAAACATACAACGTAGAGGGTTCTAAAACTTTGGCAGTCATTGAATTATAGACGAGATTACAAAATAACGAACCTTCTCCTATTATGCTGTCAGGGCCACAAATACGAATGGTTAATTCCTTACCCGTCTCGGATTCTTGGCTAATCGAAATAACACCTGATTGGATGTAATAAATTTCTTTTGCCCGTTCACCCTCTAGAAAAATTTTATTTCCTTTATTCACTTTGATAAAAACACCGTGGTTTTGAAAAAGTTCTTTAATTTTTTCAAACATATTATCCATTAAAACCATATCTCCAACACATCGCTTTCTTTTTGTAATAAATGGCGATTATTACAAAAGGATAGTGGATTTCGATACTAAAACATAGAAACATACCATTATTATAACGTAAACTTCCATAATAAGTGAAAAAATTTTAGGACGATTTCTTTGCTAAGCATTGTCGAGTGATGTAAAATAAAGTTAGTCAAAAAAGGTCAAACTTTTTTAATGAATAAGAATGGGTATATAAATAATGAGAAATATGAAAAAAAGGAGTGCTAGCTATGCAATTTCAACAAACAGACAATAAAAAACCATTAGAACAATTTGGGCGCAATTTAATTGAAGAAGTAAAAAACGGCAAGATGGATCCTGTTATCGGGCGTGATGAAGAAATTCGAAATGTAATTCGTATTCTAACACGTAAAACGAAAAATAATCCTGTATTAATCGGTGAACCAGGAGTTGGTAAAACGGCAATTGTGGAAGGTTTAGCACAGCGTATTGTTAAAGGTGATGTACCAGAAGGCTTGAAAGAATGTGTGCTATATGAACTGGATATGAGTGCGTTAATCGCTGGTGCAAGTTATCGTGGACAATTTGAAGAACGCTTAAAAGGTGTGCTAAAAGAAGTAAAAGAATCAGAAGGACAAATCATTCTATTTATTGATGAAATTCATACGATCGTAGGTGCAGGAAAAACAGATGGCGCTATGGATGCAGGAAATATGCTAAAACCTATGCTAGCACGTGGTGAATTACACTGTATTGGTGCTACTACCTTAGACGAATATCGTATGTACATTGAAAAGGATCCTGCCTTAGAACGTCGATTCCAGCAAGTACTAGTGCGTGAGCCATCTATAGAGGATACGGTATCCATTTTACGTGGTTTAAAGGAACGCTTTGAATTACATCACGCAGTACGTATTCATGACAGAGCAATTGTTGCGGCAGCAGAACTATCCAATCGCTATATTACAGAACGATTTTTACCTGATAAGGCCATTGATTTAATTGATGAGGCTTGTGCAATGATTCGTACAGAAATTGATTCAATGCCACAGGAATTAGACGCAGTCACACGTCGTATTATGCAGCTTGAAATTGAGGAACAGGCATTGCGTAAGGAAAAGGACGAGGCAAGTAAAAAACGTCTGGAGCAATTACGCGAAGAATTAACAAAGTTAAAAGAGTCATCTAAGGGCATGCGACAACAATGGGAAGCAGAAAAAGAAAAACTACACGATATTCAGAAAAAACGTGAAACATTGGATAAATATCGTCGTGATCTAGATGAGGCAGAAAGTAAATATGATTTAAATAAAGCTGCTGAATTACGTCATGGTAAAATTCCGACACTTGAAAAAGACATTCAGGTACTTGAAAAGGAATTAGAGAACGGTGCAGAATCTCGTATTTTACGTGAAGAGGTAACAGCAGATGAAATCGCAGCAATTGTTTCACGTTGGACAGGAATCCCTGTAACAAAATTAGTAGAGGGTGAGCGTGAAAAATTATTACGTTTAAAGGATACATTACATGAACGTGTGGTTGGACAAGATACAGCAGTTCAATTAGTGACAGAAGCGGTATGGCGTGCACGTGCAGGTATCAAAGATCCACACCGACCTATTGGTAGCTTTTTATTTTTAGGTCCAACTGGTGTAGGTAAAACAGAACTTGCCAAGGCACTTGCTGCACAGTTATTTGATTCAGAAGATCACTTTATTCGGATTGATATGAGTGAATACATGGAGAAACATAGTGTGTCTCGACTTGTTGGGGCTCCTCCAGGCTATGTGGGCTATGAGGAAGGTGGACAACTAACGGAAGCAGTTCGCCGAAATCCTTATTCTGTGGTGCTACTAGACGAGATTGAAAAAGCTCATCCTGATGTGGCGAACATTTTATTGCAAATTTTAGATGATGGGCGCATTACAGATAGTCAGGGACGAATGGTGAATTTTACAAATACAGTAGTCATTTTAACTTCGAATATCGGATCAAGTTATTTAATGGAGGCAAAGGAAAATGATGCGGCTGTGGAGGACTTAGTCATGTCAGCCCTACGACAACATTTTAAACCTGAGCTATTAAACAGAATGGATGATATCATCTTCTTCCATGCATTATCTACTAAACATTTTACTGCGATTGCCTGGAAGTATGTGGAGCAATTGATTAAACGTGTCGCAGAGCAAGAAATTACTTTATCTGTGGAGCAAGAAGTCATTGATTGGGTAGTAGAGCAAGGTGCAGATGCCCAATTTGGAGCAAGACCACTAAAACGCTTTGTACAGCGACATATCGAAACAGCCGTTGCTAAAGAACTATTACGCGGAGAAGTTTTACCGGGGGAGACGTTGCATGTGAAAATGCATGAGGGTCAATGTGTTGTGGAAAAATAACAGAAAAAACCTGTTCGGCATGAAGCTGAACAGGTTTTTTCTAGCTGAATTAATGATGGTCTGCAGCTTCTGGTGTAGGGTCGTTTGGAATGATTGCTCCAATAATAAAGATAAGGATGGAGAATACAACAGAAACGATTGCCCCAGTTTTGAAATCAAATGGTACACCAAGTACAGAGCTGACTACGTAGTTTAACATAGAAACTAGTAGGAATGACCATATGAACGTTACGATATATTGCATTAATTTCACCTCAACCGAACTTTTTTCATCATAAGGTTTTACTCATATTCATTATCATATCATAACATAAATCAAAAAAAAATGAACCATTTATGTGAAACATGGCGATTTTGTCACAACAAATATGAGATTTAGTATTTTATGTTTAGTAATGTAAAGTATTTAGGAACAGCTCTGAAATAGGGGAATGCGCTCCTAAGCGGGTGAAAAGTGCTCCAAAAGGGAAGAACACCGCTCATACATGATGCAAGGTGCTTTGAAAAATAATGAACAAGCTCAACAAAGTACGATAGATAAAGCTCTAAACAGAATAACCTCATTCCATAAAATTCTTCACTTCTATATTCAAAGAACACTACCCTCAGCCGCATAAATTTTAAATCATCTTGCGTCATTCCTTTTATATGCGTTATAATTATGACCAGTTACTAATAATTGATAGTAAGAAAGCTGAGGGGTTGCTATATGAACGCTGGTATTATAGGAATAGGCAAATATGTTCCTGAGAAGGTCGTTACAAATTTTGATTTGGAAAAAATCATGGATACTTCTGATGAATGGATTCGTACTCGAACAGGCATTGAAGAACGTCATTTTGCGGCAGATGATCAGGAAACTTCAGATTTGGCAGTAGCTGCTGCAAAAGAAGCTATTGCAAATGCGGGTATTACGCCTGAGGAAATTGGTTTAATTCTTGTAGCAACTGTCACACAGGATCAAACTTTTCCAAGTGTAGCTTGTATGATTCAGGAACAAATCGGAGCAGTAAATGCTGCAGCAATGGATCAAGCAGCAGCATGTGCAGGATTTATATATAGTTTAGTGACAGCAAAGCACTTTGTTGAGGCAAATGCTTATAAATATGTCTTAGTAGTAGGTGTTGAAAAGCTGTCTAAAGTCGTTGATTGGGAAGATCGCAATACAGCTGTATTATTTGGCGATGGTGCCAGTGCAGCTATCATTGGGCAAGTCTCTGAAGGTAGAGGTATTCTATCCTTTGAACTTGGTGCAGATGGTACAGGCGGAAAGAATCTTTATTTAACGAAGCAAGATACAATTGCGATGAATGGTCGTGAAGTGTTTAAATTTGCTGTTCGACAAATGGGTGAATCGGCTGTTAATGTATTAGAGAAAGCGGGATTAACAAAAGAAGACGTTGATTTCCTAGTGCCACATCAGGCAAATATACGTATTATGGAATCTGCACGTGAGCGTTTAGAGCTACCACCAGAAAAAATGTCAAAAACGATTCATAAATACGGAAATACTTCAGCAGCATCTATTGGTATTTCCTTGGTAGATGAGCTCGAAGCAGGTAAGATTAAAGAGGATGATTTATTAGTCCTTGTTGGTTTTGGTGGCGGCTTAACATGGGGTGCCGTAGCCATGAGATGGGGAAAATAAGTAGGAAAAATGCTTGAGGGGAGTAAGACAATGAGTAAAAGACGAGTAGTAATTACAGGAATTGGCGCAGTTACACCACTAGGAAATAGCATCGAAGAAACATGGGCAAACATTAAAGCTGGTAAATCTGGCATTGGTGAGCTGACACGTTTAAATAAAGATCTTTTTGCCGCAAAAATCGCAGCAGAAGTAAAGGACTTTGATATTGAAAAATACATTGATCGTAAAGAAGCACGTAAAATGGATCGCTTCACACAATACGCATTAGCGGCTTCTATTATGGCAATGGAAGATGCACAGCTAACAATTGATGAAGAGCTAGCTCCACGTGCAGGTGTATGGATTGGTTCTGGTATCGGTGGGATGGAAACATATGAACAACAATTTTTAACATTCCAAGAGCGTGGCGCAAGACGTGTTAGTCCTTTCTTTATCCCAATGATGATTCCTGATATGGCATCGGGCCAAGTCTCTATTCACTTTGGTGCAAAGGGGATAAATTCTTGTTCTGTAACGGCATGTGCTTCAGGCACAAACTCTATTGGTGATGCCTTTAAAGTAATTGAGCGTGGAGATGCTGATGTTATGATTTCTGGTGGTGCTGAATCACCAATCGTAACAATGGCGGTTGCAGGTTTTTGTGCCAATACAGCACTATCATTAAATCAAGATCCACAAGCAGCATGTCGCCCATTCGATAAAAACCGAGATGGCTTTATTATCGGAGAAGGAGCGGGTATTGTCATTTTAGAAGAATATGAACATGCAAAAGCTCGTGGTGCCAAAATCTATGCTGAAGTTTTAGGTTATGGTGCAACTGGGGATGCGCATCACATTACGGCTCCAGCTCCAGAGGGTGAAGGTGCAGCACGTGCGATGACGCAAGCATTAACAGATGGTGGCGTAGAGCCATCACAAGTTGATTATATTAATGCCCATGGTACAAGTACGCCATATAACGATTTATTCGAAACACAAGCTGTGAAAACTGCTTTTGGTGATCATGCTTATAACCTTGCAATGAGCTCAACAAAATCTATGACGGGTCACTTATTAGGAGCAGCAGGTGGTGTGGAAGCTATTTTCACAGCATTAGCCCTTAAAGAAGGGATTTTACCACCTACAATCAATTTAAAAGATCCTGATCCTGAATGTGATTTAGATTATGTTCCAAACGAAGCAAGAGAAGCAAATATTCAATATGCAATGAGTAATTCTCTTGGTTTTGGTGGTCATAATGCAAGTCTCCTATTCAAAAAATATGAAGCATAATAGATAAACATAAAAAAACGTCAGCCAAATTTAAACGGCTGACGTCTTTTTTTATAGTTTTGTGAATAAATGATAAGTAAGAAGAAATAGAAAGGATGCCATTACTATGTTTCGTCTCTTTTTATTTTTAGTAAGTTATGGCTTAATGATCCTCTCTGTAGGGAATCTCATATTGTATTTAAATTACCGCACACTAGGTTATTCATGGAAGGTTGTTTTCAAATTTATTTTTCAAACAACAGAATTTTATATGGCGGTAGGAGCCTGTATCATCATCTGCGCAGTTGTGCTTGATTTGGGCTTTGATCGATCCTCAGACAAGCCGTAAGTTTAGCGACGTGCGCGACCAAGACCCATAGCATCTTCCATACGTTTTAATGTAGCACTAGCAATCGCATTCGCCTTTTCAGCACCTTCATCTAGAATGACATCTAATTCTGATGATTCTACTAGATGATAGAATTTCTCTTGAATAGGTGTTAGGTGTTCAATTACTGCTGTTGCTACACCCTGCTTGAATCCACCATAACCAATTCCCTCATATTTTTTGACTAAATCTTCAACGGCTACCCCTGAAATAGCTGATTCGATTGTCAATAAATTTGAAACACCTGGTTTATTTTCCACATCAAATGCAACGATGCCGTCAGAGTCAGTTACAGCTGATTTAATTTTTTTCTCAATGTCTTTCGCAGTATCTAATAAGCGAATTGTCGCTTTCGTATTTGGATCTGATTTACTCATTTTCTTTGTTGGCTCTTGTAAGGATTTAATGCGTGCGCCAGCTTTAGGTAATTGAATTTCAGGAATTGTTAAAACATCGCCAAAGCGTTTGTTAAAGCGTTCTGCAAGGTCACGAGTTAGCTCAATATGCTGCTTCTGATCATCGCCGACAGGGACAATATTTGTGTTATAAAGTAGAATGTCTGCAGCCATTAGCGGTGGATATGTTAAAAGAGCAGCAGATACGCTTTCCTTACCATGTGATTTATCTTTGAATTGTGTCATACGTTCTAGCTCACCGATAGACGCAACACATTGTAACATCCATCCTGCCTGAGCATGCGCTGGCACCTCTGATTGAATAAATAATGTCGATTTTTTAGGGTCAATGCCAGTAGCAATGTAGGTAGCAGCAAGCTTACGAATACTTTCTCGTAATTCTTTAGGATCTTGTGCAACAGTGATGGCATGTTGATCAACGATACAATAAATAGCGTTTCCTTCATCTTGTAGTGCCGGGAACTGCTTGAATGCTCCTAAATAGTTCCCTAATGTTACGATACCTGTAGGCTGTACGCCAGAAAAAATAGTTGTCATAAAAAATTCCTCCTCGAATTCAATTGCTGTAACTTATGTCACAGTGTTGTCTTCACCTTTCAACTTGGTAATGAAGACAAAAAAACATCATGCGTCCTCATTAGATTTTTTCTAATGAAGGGACGAATGATGTTTGAATCCGCGGTACCACCCAGCTTGCCTAAAAAGGCCACTCAGCTTCGTAACGTGAAGGGACGAGCTTTGCTAATAGCTTCAAGTAGCGTTCACAAAGCTAACTCGGAAGTCCATTCCACATGCATCCACGATCTGTTTACAGCAACCACAGACTCTCTATACGTGAATTAGCATATGTACTACTCTTCGTCAGCGTTTTTCTCAATTTAAATTGTTCAAATTGATTTGATTGCAAAGAATTATATTATAAAGATTCCTTTGTGTAAAGTCAGACTTTTGACGGTGTTTTTTTTCTAGAAAAAATTATATGCTTTTTTTGTTATGTAATTTTGTTATAAATTTATAATTTTTTATTAAAAAATTGTTTAGATGTACACGTGGGATTGACAATTTTCTCGATTATTTTTCTTAAATGAGAACAACTGAGATATCTGTTTAGATGTTTAAAATGCTTTAAAAATGGGAATGGTAGTAGTAGCACATAAGTTTGAAGAAAATACATCATATTTGAAAGCTGTATGAATAGACAGAATATTTATGGATAGGTTCAGATTTTTTTTATTGGAACTATATTCAAATACAGCTGAGTACTGTATAATGGTACTGTGTATTTTACATTACATTAATTCTAATTTAACACATTGGTTCTGGTTTATAGATAATGATTTTTAAATGAAAGGATGTGTCAGAATGATCGTAACCCTATTTACATCACCAAGTTGTACCTCTTGTCGTAAAGCAAAAGCTTGGTTAGAGGAGCACGAAATTCCATATACAGAACGTAATATATTTTCTGAACCGCTTAGCATAAGTGAAATAAAAAAAATTTTACGAATGACAGAAGATGGAACTGATGAAATCATTTCCACTCGTTCTAAAATATTCCAAAAATTAAATGTGGACGTTGAAAGCTTACCATTACAACGTTTATATGAATTAATTCAGGAATATCCTGGCTTACTACGTAGACCAATCATTTTAGACGAAAAACGTCTGCAGGTTGGCTACAATGAAGATGAAATTCGTCGTTTCTTACCTCGAAAAGTTCGAGCATATCAATTACAAGAAGCGCAACGAATGGTGAATTAAACCTTTCTATTCTGAATAATATATGTAATAGATGTTACAGATGTGGAATACATGTTGTGACATCTTTTTTTTATGTTTTACTTCTGTAAAACCTTCTATATGAAGTATAATAATTAATAGGGAAAAGTCATATATTTCCGTAAAAGTATGTTAAACTTGATTTAAGTTAAATAGTTTACTACAATTTCAATAATTCAAATATCTTCTGTGAAACGGTGTATATCCTTTTCATTTTATGACAGAACAGCATACAATAGAGTTAGAGACAACTGTGAACACAAAAATTCATGTTTACGGTTACTCGATGGTTTTACTGTAGTGTGGTCAAAGGTTGAAAAACAAATGCAGTATGAAGGTTAAAAACAAAGAATAAAAGCATACTAATGAAACAAACTGTTTTTCGACATATGACAGTGAAGGGAGATGAGGTCTAGTGGACATCGAACGTGTAAATGAAAATACACTCAAGCTCTTTATTACGTACAATGATATAGAGGATCGCGGCTATAGTCGTGAAGAAATTTGGTACAATCGAGCAAAGGGTGAACAACTTTTTTGGGATATGATTGATGAAGTAAACACGGAGGATTATTTTGATGTAGAGGGTCCGATTTGGATTCATATCAATGCATCTGAAGTAGGCTTAGAAATCATTGTCACACGTGCACATATTTTAAAAGACGGTGAAACATTAGATGGTCATTCGAATTTTGATGAACACAAAGATATGTTTGCACCATTCGATGAAGTTGGAGAGGATCTTCTTAGCCAACTAACTCAATTTGGTGACATGGATGAGTCAGAATTATTTATGGATACAGACATTTATGTTTATAAATTTAAAGATATTGATGAGTTAATCCCTGTCGCAAAACGAATGACAGACGAATTAGTGGATTCCTCATTATTTAAATATGAAAATTGGTACTATCTAGTTGTTGATTTCGGAAACGCAGATGAGGATTTAAATCGTCATGATAGAAATGCAGTTATCAAGGAATTTTTAACACCATCCAATTTTACAATTCATCGTCTAGAGGAGTACGGTGAAAAGATTATGGAATTCAATTGCTTTGAAACAGTTCGAAAATACTTTGCATAGGCAATGAAACACTAATTATTTTAGACTGTAGTGAAACTCGTAAATGAATCGAGTTTCGCTACAGTCCTTTTTTATGTTTTCAGCATCAAAGAGCTTGAATAAGAGCTCATTTTTAAAATTTCAAGAAAAAGGTGCTTTATTTTTGTTAGTGAAAATCCATTCTATTATAGTTGGCTAAAAAGGAGCTGATACTATGCTGATTGCCTATAACAATCAACAGCAACTATTTCTCCCATATCAATATACGAGGAAAGCTTTACAGCGATATAGGCGGCAAATGAAATTTTATTGCCCTCAATGTTTAGAACAAGTTCAATTGAAAATAGGTAACTATAATATTCCCCACTTTGCTCACTTCACAAAAAATCAATGTTCACAGCTGTTCGCAGAAGGTGAATCTAAAATACATTTACAAGGTAAAGTGCAATTATATGAGTGGCTCCAAAAGCATGGACATCAGGTGAAACTAGAACCATATTTAAAGGAGCTTTCTCAGCGCCCAGATTTGCTTGTTACACTCGATAAGGAGCAGTTTGCAGTTGAATTTCAATGTAGTACTATCTCTCATGAAAAATGGCACCAACGAACAATGGGCTATGAAAGAAACGATATACAAGCAATTTGGCTTTTTCAAACTCCGCAAGGCAAAGAAGCTGTCAACGGCATCAGAAAAATTAGAATCTCTCCACTCTTGCAAAAAGCGTTTATAACGACAACGGATTTACCATATTTATTGACGTACAACCCGGTGACAGCCCAGTTTGTTTATTGGACGAATCTTCTTCATGTTCATGGGCATACTTTCATAGGTAAAGTACAGAAAATTTCGGTCGATCTACAACATTTCCCTTTTTATAGACCTCAACGTATTACCCCAGAAGAATTTCAACGCTATTGGCAGCTCTATAAACAGACTTGTAGGCAATTTGCGCATAGTCGTCTTTTACATAGCAAGAAGGGGGCACAAGATCCATTTTTACGTAATTGCTATGAATTAAATCTTTCTCTTACTGCTCTGCCACCATACATTGGTATTCCAGTGAAAGAAGGAGCAGCTATCCCTTTGTTTACGAGCGAGTGGCAAATAATGCTGTTTTATTTTAGTAAACAATTAGGACGTCTTCCATTTGAATTAACAAAGGGGCAGATGGAAAACTTTTTATGTAAGCATCAGCTCGAAGTAACCGAACAAGCACTCAGGGCTATTCAAAATTATGGGTATCTTCTTAAGCGTATGTATCATGAAAATGGTTTACTAGATAATTGTGAGCAAGTCTATGTACATTTATTTGCAATTGCCACAATATACTGAGAAAATATGAGAGTAAAAGGAAAAAAGCACATATAAAGGGGGCTGGCATATATGGCTAGTAATAGTAATCAGGTTTTGGTTCGAAAAGAAGTACCAGAAGAATTAACATGGCGCTTAGAAGACATCTTTGTAACAGATGCAGCTTGGGAAGAGGAATTGAAGGAGGTTGCAGAGCTTGCTAAACAAGCACCTAGCTATGCAGGTACTTTAAATAATGGGGCAGAGGCATTATTAGCAGCTTTACAGTATCATGATCATATATATGAACGTGCAATGAAGCTCTACACATATGCTCATATGCGCTATGATCAAGATACTACAAATAGCTTTTATCAAGATATGAACAGCCGTATTCAAACATTGGCAACGAGTATCTCAGCTGGCCTTTCCTATTTAACGCCAGAAATTCTGTCATTAAGTGAAGAAACGATTGAACGCTACTTAACAGAAAATCAAGACCTACAACAATATAAGCAATCTTTAAAAGAAATTACAATGGCACGTCCACATGTATTACCAGCCGAACAGGAGGCATTGCTAGCGCAAATGTCTGAGGTGACAGGTACAGCTTCGAATACATTCAGCATGTTAAACAATGCCGATATGGTATTCCCTCATGTGAAAAATGAAGAGGGAGAAGAAGTACAACTTACGCATGGTAATTATATCAAGTTTTTAGAGAGCAAGGATCGCTCTGTACGTGAAGGCGCATTTAAGGCTATGTACGAAACATATGGCAAGTTTAAAAATACGTTCTCGGCTACGCTAACTGGTAATGTAAAGAAGCATAATGTAAGTGCTCGAATTCGTCATTATGAATCTGCACGCCACGCTGCCATGTCTAATAACTTCATTCCTGAAAATGTCTATGATCAGCTGGTGGAAACAATTCATAAGCATTTACCAGCTATGCAACGTTATATTTCGTTGCGTAAGAAATTATTGGGTGTAGACGAATTGCATATGTGGGATTTATTTGCGCCACTAGTTAAAGAGGTGGAAATGAAGGTCTCTTATGATGAAGCGAAAGATATTTTAGTAAAGGCTTTAGCTCCATTAGGGGAGGAATATCAAAGCATCGTTCAAAATGGACTGGATAACCGCTGGGTCGATGTTTTAGAGAATAAAGGGAAGCGTAGTGGAGCCTATTCTTCAGGCGCCTATGGTACGAATCCGTATATTTTAATGAATTGGCAGGATAATGTGAACAATCTATTTACATTAGCACATGAATTTGGCCATAGTGTTCATAGTTATTATTCACGCAACAACCAGCCATTTGTTTATGGAGACTACTCTATTTTTGTGGCAGAGGTCGCTTCTACTTGCAATGAAGAGTTATTAAATGACTATTTATTGAAAACAATTGATGATCCACAACAAAAAATATACTTATTAAACCATTGGCTAGATGGCTTCAGAAGTACGGTATTCAGACAAACAATGTTTGCAGAGTTCGAACACCTTATTCATCAGATGGATAAGAACGGTGAATCCTTGACAGCAGATCGTTTAACAGAAGTTTACTATGAATTAAACAAAAAGTACTTCGGTGATGATATGGTGGTAGATGAGGAAATAGGCTTAGAATGGGCTCGTATTCCACACTTCTACTATAATTACTATGTTTATCAGTATGCGACTGGTAAATCAGCTGCTACAGCATTGAGTAAACAAATTTTAGAGGAGGGTGCACCAGCTGTAGAACGTTATATTAATAACTTCTTAAAAGCGGGATGCTCTGATTTCCCTATTGAGGTATTAAAGGCAGCAGGCGTTGATATGAACGTAGCTAAGCCAATTGAAGATGCATGTAAAGTATTTGAAGAACGTTTAAATGAATTAGAAAAATTATTGTTAAATAACTAATTAATTAGGCTATAGGAATGTTCCTATAGCCTAATTCTTTTTATTAACAGCATAAATTAAAAGGAAAGAATAATGTTTTTTTTTGATTTCTAAATAGTTTAAAAGTGTGCATCTTGGAAAAATACTGTTTGTAATCGCTTTCTATTTGACAAATTTGTGAATCTAGTATTGGTTTCATTGCTAAATATATTATTCCATGATAGAGTAATTCTTGTGAAATAAATCACAAAACAAACATACACCCCTTTGTTTGAACGTGAACATTTCTCCCATCCCCTTTGTGAAAAAGAAGCGTCTCTATCGGTCGAGGATAGAGGCGCTTCTTTGTATTTTGCGTTATCTTGAAAAAGGGACTCCATCATGATGATTGGAGTCCCTTTTGTTTATTTTATTATTTAAGACGCCATAACGTAGCGTGAGTAGTCTGGATTCGTTCGATCTTTTGTTGCAGCATGCGTTTCTTTAGTTCACGCTCTGCTGCTTGCTCTGTTAATGAATAGATAAAAGCTATTTCATTTGTAGAAAGAGTATGGAATTTAGAAAATAAGTCCTCTATTGATGGTAAAGGCTGACGGACAAGCTGTTCGTTCAGCATTTCTTGTAAAATATGTTCATAAACTTCATAGGAATAGCTACCACTAACTTTTAGTCCCTCATCTTCAATACATTCATTGAAAAATACGATACTTGGTACTTCATCTACTTCCATTTCGCGTTTAATATATAAATCGCATTGGAAAGCACGTGCTGCCTCTTTTGAACCAAAGTCAACAGTAAACTCATTCATATCGAGTTGAACATCCTCAGCTATTTTTAAAAGCGTTGCATAGGAGTTTACATCTTGATGACTTAATAATACGTATTCTTGTAGTTTCGACAAATAACGCGCACCTGCACGTTTCCCCTGTAATTCAGCTGCTTTAATAGCGATAGAAGGTAAAACAGGGTGATTAATATCAAGTTCGATTCCTGAAATACAGCCTTTGACACGTTTACTTAAGCAATTTAAAGAAGTAAGTTCTGTACTTAAAACAAAGCGCCATGTGAAGTAATGGTTGTATTCAAGCTGTAATTTACGAAGAGTTGCTTGCATACTGAAAGCTTCAGGGCAAAGTGGATCTACGAAAATATACAATTCAATTGGCTTGTTTGCAGTAGAAATCGTTGGCGTTGGCTCTTGCAACATTTGAATATTATTCACGTAACAATTCCCCCTCATCGTCATTTGGCGTATTAACCATGTGATGAGCTGTTAATACTAAACGTTGATAATAAGTCTCACGGAACTTCCCTTCCAAACCTACCTCATCCATTGCTTCTGACATACACTCTAGCCAAGCTTGAGCGCGGTCAGGTGTAATAGGAAAATTCATGTGACGTGCACGCATCATCGGATGACCATGCTCCTCAGTAAAAAGATTTGGCCCTCCTAAATACTGTGTTTGAAATTGAATTTGTTTACGGGCTGTTTCTGTTAAATCCTTTGGAAAGATTGGAATAAGATCAGGATGCTGAGCAACTCTTTTATAGAACGCATGAATGAGTTCTGACAGTTTTTCAGCTCCCAGCTCCTCATAAGGAACAGTGTATTTTCGACTCATAAGTTATATGCTCCTTTAATTCTTTATATCGTAAAGTACCATATTGTATACTTCATCCTCATCAAATTGTGAAATTCTTGTGACTACCTTCATTCTATCAACGTCTTTTCGTTAACACAAACAAAGAGCTCTTTCGAATTGCTGTTCGCTATAAAAGCACAAATTTCACCACTATGGGTGAAATTTGTTGGAAATGACATAGATAACAGGAAAGGTGCGATTACACTGTAAAGTAATTCATCACTTTTTTGACATAATTCTGTGTTTCTTTGAAAGGAGGGATTCCTCCATATTTCGTAACACGAGATGCGCCAGCATTATAAGCTGCTAATGCTAGTGAAGGGTCATTATTAAACTTATCTAGCATTTGACGCAAATATTTTGCACCAGCCATAATATTCTGCTCTGGATCAAAAGCGTTAGTCACACCCAAATATTGTGCTGTTTTGGGCATGAGTTGCATTAAACCTTGCGCACCCGCATGGCTTACTACAGTTGGATTAAAATTAGATTCTTGTTTAATAACCGCTGCAATAAGCTTCGCGGGTATCTGATAAGTAGCGGCTGCTTTTTCAATAATGGCAGTATACTCATTTGATCCTGCTAGTGAATTAGCATATGCTGTAGAGCCTATTACATCGTCTGAAACATAGGAATCAAGTTTGTTACTAGCATATGTGTTTGCTAAAGCTTGTTTGACTGATTCAGGTATAAACACAGCATTAGACCCTTTGTAAAGTAATGATTCTAATGGACTTTGCTCCAAAGTAGCTAATTCTTTGACGAAATTTGAATTATTTGCTGTTCCTGTAGCAAGCAAGCTTGATAATTTAGCATTACTTGCTGTCGAAGTTTCTCCTAATAATTCGTTAATCATATCAGAAAAAATAGACTCATTGTCTGTGGGTGAACTTTCGCTTGATCCAAGTGTTTGCAAAGCCCGAATTTCTAGTAAAGATTTGAATGATTGAATATCCAAGGAGTCAGACACCTTCCTTTTTTCTACTTTTATAAATTTTGTGCTTTTAGTGCCTTCATAAAACGAGCAATTTTTTTATCAGTTGGTTGCTTATCAATACCATATTGTTGTAAAAATTCGTCGAAAATTATATTTCCTTTTATTGCATCTTTTGCTTCATATTCTACCTCATAATCGTCACGCTGCAAATAGAAAGAATGATCAAAAACGAGAAGTCCCTCTTTGTAAGGAATTTCGACACGATCTGTAGTGAGAGAACCAAATACATGCAAATGTTCTAAAGGAATGTGATGAAGAGCTAATCTTTTAGCTACCTCTTGAGCATAAAATCCTTTGCCATCTAACATTTGTTGCGCCTCTATTGCTGTTATTTCATCCGTCGTTTCAAGGTGAGCATGCTCGGCGTTTTTTTCTTTGAGCGTACATTCGAAATAATCACCAATTTGTCTAATACGAAGACCACTTTGTAGGTTGCGAATTGCTTGATTAGGTGTGTCAAAATAATGATTTGTTTGACGATGAATAGCATTTTGGCTAATGTGGAACTCTTGTAATAATTGCTCGTATTGTTGTTTTGTTAATAGATTTTTAAATTCAATTTCAATTTCTTGTGTCATTTATAGTCACCTATTTATTTTTTATTTTTCATCCGTTGTTTCGCTCGAATTAATATTTACACACTGCAACTATTTACCCTGTGTGCTAAAATAAGAGGAAGAGTACAACGAAAAGGGGAACCGCATGTGCGTAAAATTTATACAATAGAAACATCGAATTTTGAACAAGATCAACTTCATTTTAGTTTAAACGACAATGAAGTAAATTTACAGTTAAAACCTGCTGGACAACTCATTGCAGATTCAGATGATTTTGCATTCATTTATTTACTTGATGCAGGTGAAGACTATCATTACTTGCGTTTTCCACCGAGTAGTTGGGAGAATCTTGTACATATTTTACAAAAAGGGAAAAATCCATTGCTACGAATAGGTGAAGAAGTGATTGAGCTGACAAATTTCTACGAGGAATTGGAAATGCTCGTGTATAATATTGAAGGAAATTACAATTATGGGGCAGAATTTGTCCAGGCAGTGGAACAACACTTCAAGGCTATTCTTGCTGAATAGAAAGACAAAACGAACAGACGGTGGTGTTCGATACCGATTGTCGGGAGGTTTTTACAATGGGACAATGGGAAATTTTTTTAAGTCCTTATAAACAAGCAGTAGACGAATTAAAAGTAAAATTAAAGGGCATGCGTTCGCAATTTGGTATTGTTAATGCAAATTCACCAATTGAATTTGTTACAGGACGTGTCAAGCCTTTAGCAAGTATATATGACAAAACGTTAGAAAAAGGACTAGCTTTTGAGCCTTCTAAACAACTTGGTGATGAACTTGGTGATATTGCTGGCCTTCGGATTATGTGTCAATTTGTTGATGATATTTCAACGGTAACTGAGCTAATTCGTCAGCGAAAAGATATGCGTGTAGTGGAAGAACGCGATTATATTACACATAATAAGCCTAGTGGTTATCGCTCCTACCATATGATAGTGGAGTATCCTGTTGAAACAATTCAAGGAAAAAAAGTAGTATTAGCAGAAATACAAATCCGTACACTAGCCATGAATTTCTGGGCTTCAATAGAGCATTCTTTAAATTATAAATATAAGGGCATGTTCCCAGAAGAAATTAAGAATCGCTTGCAAAGTGCTGCCGAGGCAGCATTTCGGTTGGATGAAGAAATGTCATCCATTCGTAGTGAAATTCAAGAGGCACAGGCCTACTTTAGCGAATATAAAGAAGCATCGAATCCTAATTTACTAACGGAGAAGGAGCGTGACGCGCAATGAAATTTTCGATTCAATCACGTAGAGATGCACAATCTAACGAGCTGATGGAACTTGCTAAAACCTATTTACAGGATTTTGGCTTGACCTATGATGAAGAGACGCCAGAAATTGTTGTTTCGATTGGAGGAGATGGCACACTATTGCATGCCTTTCATCGATATTCCCATTTATTAGATCAGGTAGCCTTCGTTGGTATCCATACAGGGCATTTAGGATTTTATGCGGATTGGAAACCATCTGAATTAGAAAAATTAGTTTTGTCCATTGCTAAGAAGGATTTTAATGTTGTGGAATATCCACTGCTGGAAGTAAGGGTAGAGCATCATAATGCCGAATCAAATACGTATCTTGCTTTAAACGAAGCAACCGTCAAATCGCCAGATGTTACACTTGTGATGGATGTAGAGTTAAATGGCAATCAATTTGAGCGTTTCCGTGGTGATGGTCTTTGTGTATCCACTCCCTCGGGTAGTACGGCTTATAATAAAGCTCTAGGTGGAGCCATCATACATCCTACACTAGCGGCACTCCAAGTCACTGAAATTGCCTCAATTAATAACCGCGTTTTCAGGACAGTAGGATCGCCATTAATCTTACCAGCACACCATCATTGTGTATTGCGTCCTGTAAATGAACAAAATTTTAATATGACTGTTGATCACTTGCAAATTACTCAAGGTGATGTCAAAGCCATAGCGTTTAATGTAGCAAATGAAAGAGTACGTTTTGCCCGTTTCCGACCATTCCCATTTTGGGAGCGAGTGCATGAATCATTTGTTGCAAATGAATAACGTGGATACAAGATTTACATTACAATTTGAGGCAAAGAAAAATGGCCAATTATTACGAGAGGCTCTTCAAGAGTGGCGTATTTCTAAGCGAGCTCTAACAGCTATTAAGTTTGATGGTGGCATGTTGACTGTGAATGATGTCGAACGTAATGTGAGACATATCCTGCAAGTTGGAGATTGTGTGAAAGTAACGTTTCCTCTTGAAGAAAAAAGTGAAGGGCTTGCTATCGAGCATGGAGATTTGTCCATTGTATACGAAGATGATGCCATCTTAGTGCTCAACAAACCAGCTCATCAAAGTACGATACCCTCACGAGAGCATCCAACCAACAGTATTGCAAATTTAGTTTGTGGCTATTTTCAGCAACAAGGACTGGCCTCTACGGCTCATATTGTTACAAGGCTAGACCGAGATACATCAGGTTTACTATGCATAGCTAAGCATGCTCATATTCATCATTTAACAGGGCTTGCTCAGCGTAAGAGAGAGATTTCAAGACAATATGAAGCCATTGTACATGGACATATCGAACAAAACTTTCAATCGATTATAGCTCCGATTGGTCGTAAAGAAGCTAGTATTATTGAAAGAGAAGTACGAGAAGATGGACAATATGCACATACGGATGTAAAGGTTCTGAAGCGTTTTTCACTGGGTGCTGAACCAATGACACATGTACGACTTCAATTGCATACAGGGCGTACACATCAAATTCGCGTGCACATGTCACATCTTGGACACCCACTTGTGGGGGATGACCTTTATGGTGGTAGTCGTCTTCAGATTGATCGACAAGCATTACATTGTGTATCTTTAAGTATGGAGCATCCTTTAACAAGTGTGCCATTACACTTTACAAGTATGCTAAATGAAGACATGCAAAGATTACTGAAGGAATCTTCAGCATAAATTTTTGATAAAAGGAGGTGTTCGCGCAAACGAGCATCTCCTTATCATTTTTTGAATTAGGTTAAACTGCGTATTTCTTCACGAGGGAGATTCTTAATATCACAGGTCGTATGGTAGGTGAAAATTGGATGTATTGTTTATCTGCGCGTCAACAACAACTATCCTGGAGTTTAGAGAATTAGATTATTTTACACCTTATTCATAACAAAGTGACCAAAGGTAAGGTATAGTAAAATAGAATCGCCATGATTTTAGGCGTAATATTGAATTTTATAAAAATCTGCCCAATTGCTCATAAATATAACTTAAAAAAGAGTTTGCAGAAAAGGTACATTACACTCTATTATATAGAAGGTAGATTTACGGCAGCATTGCCCGTAAAATGATTGAAAGCTCGGAAGGAGGGGACAAGCATGATAGAGGATAGAAATGAAAAGGATGATGTGCAATTTGATGAGGCACATCTACGAGAAATGCTGGAAGCACATAATATTGACGCATTCCGTGATGAGTTTTTAGAACTTCATCCATATGATCAGGCAACGTTTTATGAAAAGGTGGAACCTGATATAAGGAAAATCATCTATTCGTTCTTGTCTCCGACAGAAATGGCTGATATTTTTGAGGCAATCGATATTGAAGATGATGAGTATAAAGCATATCTTGCTGAAATGGATCCATCATACGGTGCAGAAATGCTATCTCATATGTATGCGGATGATGCGGCAGATGTCTTAAATGAACTGGATACAGCACAGCGCGAAAGCTATTTAGAAATGATGGATGAAGAAGCGGCAGAAGATATTAATGAGCTATTAAGCTACGATGAATATACTGCTGGTTCTATCATGACCACTGAATATGTCGCTATACCAGAAAATTCAACAGTTCGTTCAGCTATGGCCATTTTGCGTAAAGAGGCACCAGATGCAGAGACCGTTTATTATATTTTTGTTGTGGATGAAGAACATCGTCTAACGGGTGTTATTTCGTTACGTGATTTAATCATTGCTGACGAGGATACACTTATTCGTTCCATTATGAATGAACGTGTCGTGATGGTACATGTAGGCGATGACCAAGAAGAAGTCGCGCAAATTATGAAGGATTATAATTTTTTAGCGACACCTGTTATTGATGATAAAGGAGAATTACTTGGTATTATCACGGTTGACGATATTATTGATGTTATTGATGAAGAGGCTTCTGAGGATTACTCTAAATTGGCTGGTATTTCGGATATGGATAAATTTGATGTAACACCATTCCAAGCAGCTAAAAAACGTTTGCCATGGCTAGTAGTTCTACTGTTTCTAGGTATGTTAACAGCTAACCTAATGGGGCAATTTGAGGATACTTTAGATAAGGTTGCCTTACTAGCGGTCTTTATTCCATTAATTTCAGGAACTTCAGGTAATAGTGGAACACAGGCATTGGCCGTGGCCATTCGAGGGATTGCAACAGGTGATGTAGAAGAACATAGTAAATTGAAGTTACTATTACGTGAAGCAGGTACTGGCTTAATGTCAGGCATTGTTTGTGGATTAATTGTTATTGGGATCGTTTATTTTTGGAAACATGAACTTGTCCTAGGTATGTTAGTAGGGGCAGCGCTTTGTGGTTCTATTTTAGTGGCAACATTAGCTGGTTCATTTATTCCATTGTTAATGCATCGACTAAAAATTGACCCTGCTGTTGCATCAGGACCCTTTATTACTACATTAAATGATATTACAAGTATTTTAATTTATTTGGGCTTAGCAACAGTTTTCTTAAGCCAAATAGGCTAAGAACCAATTTGCTTACTTTCGCATATTGTATGGAAAAAAGGGAAGTGAGTAAAGTGGATCAAGAACCACGCTTGTTTATAAAATCACCATCATATTTTTTAAATATTTCTAAGGTGTTACATGAACTTGATTTGGATGAAAGTACATCTGTCTATGTAAAGGACACTATGTTCGATGAGCAAATAGTTGAAGAAAAAAATGAGACAGTGGATGAAGTACAAATAGATCCTTATTTACTGAAACAGCTCCAGTTTTTAGAAAAACCATTTCGTCAGAGAGCCTATCAGCCATTATTAGTTTGTTTAAAGGATGGTAGAAAATTAACTGGGACAGCTTCAGATGTACAGAATGATTCTTTAATGCTCACATCATTAGAATTAAAAATACAGGAAATCATTCATTTTGAAGATATACAGCAAATACTTTGGCGAGGAAGAAAATTGCCAACTTTATAAAAAAAGTGTACAGCAGAGGATGCTGTACACTTTTTTTATGTGTGTGTGTCAAAGGTGAAAGAATTAGTCACAAATCCCTAAGTCAACATCAGCGATACATTGTACAGCGCAGAAGCAAGATAAATCCACAGTAATACAGCTATCTGTTGAGCTCCAGTCATCTACTTTACAGATTTTCTTCATGTTGATACAACAACCATCTTTGCTTAGTAAGTCTACTGTACTTTCACTAGAGTCAAATGTACATAATGGCTCTAAAACACGTAAAGTAGCACAGCATTCATCAAACATATCTTCTACGCGGAAGAATACGGATGTACAAATACAAGGATCTGCTGTTGGAGAGTTAAAGAATGCTTTGAAAGGAGTACCATCTTTTGTAATTAACATGAAAACACGTGTATCTGCTTGTGAGCGTGCAGGACTAACAATCCCGCCTAGTGGCTCTAAGAAACAGTTTGCTGTACATGGAGAACACTCATCTCGCACCGCTTGATTTTGAATATCTAAAATAGCGCGAACTACGTCACAAACGCAGCCTGCTGAATGGATTGGTCCAATAGGATTTGTTGGCTTACCACAACCCATATTGTCACCCCCTTTCCTTGTTACTACTTCTACAATATGTACTTTTGAAAACTGGACTCGGGCTTTTGTGTATTTCTTTGAATGAATAGTTTTTTTATGTGTGGAGAAACTTTAAAGAAAAGGAGGGTAAAACTTGAGGCTACTAGGAATGACGTTACCTCTCTTAGTTGTTTTATCGCTGTTAAATGGTTGTGCTGAAAAGGAAAAATTTATCGTCTATGGGTCTCCACAAAATGAAAGTGAAGTCGAAACCCTTATTAAAGAAGAAGACTATGTTGATCGCTCAACGGTTATTCAATATGACGATAGTATGCTTATCGCAGTACAAATTAAACCATGGGAAAAGTGGAAAAAAACTAAGTTAGAGAAAAAATTGCAAAAGAAATTTGAAGAGAAATATCCAAACAAAGAAGTGTTTGTCTCCGCTGATTACAAAATTTTTTATGAAGCCAATAAAATAAAAAAGGATCAGATGGAAGATAATAAATTAAGCGATAAAATTACAGAACTAAAAGAGCTTGCAAAGGAGGAGACATAAATGGAAAAAGAGCAGTATCAACAGTTAGAGCAAAATGTTACACCAAAGCCCCCTTATTTAAAGAATGTAGCAAAAGCCTTTTTCGTTGGCGGTTTTATTTGTGCAATCGGTCAAGCTGTGTCTCTTTTTTATATTATTTTCTTCAATTTTACAGAGGCAACAGCAGGAAATCCTACGGTTGCAACGATGGTATTTTTCGCAATGATATTAACAGGTCTTGGCCTTTATAAAAGAATTGGTCAATTTGCTGGGGCTGGATCAGCAGTTCCAGTAACAGGCTTTGGTAATGCTGTTATTTCGGCAGCAATCGAGCATCGTTCTGAAGGGCTAGTATTGGGAGTCGGAGGAAATTTATTTAAATTAGCAGGATCAGTTGTTTTATTTGGTGTAGTGTCAGCATTTTTTGTAGCGCTCATTAAATATATCCTCGTAACGATAGGAGTGGTTTCATGGTAATTGTATTTCAATCGAAGCCCTCTCTTTTAGCAGGTGGTGTGGTAGCAGGTCCATTAGAAAATAGGAGTATTTTTAGTCAATATTTTGACTCTGTGTATGATGATGAACGTTGGCAAATGAAAACAAACGAACAGGGACATCGTAAAATGATCGAAGAGGCCTGTGAATTTGCTATGAAAAAAATGGGCGTACAAAAAGGTGATATCAATTATTTAATGGGTGGAGATTTAGTCAACCAAATGACACCAACTAATTTTGCCGCTAGGGATTTAGAAATCCCTTTTATTGGACTCTTTTCGGCATGTGCCACATCTGTATCTTCAGTCATTATTGCATGCCTGTTAACCGAGTTAGGTGCTGCTAATTTTTCATTAGCAGGTGCCTCTAGTCAACATAATGCAATTGAACGCCAGTTTCGTTACCCCATCAATTATGGAGCACAAAAACCACAAACAGCTCAGTGGACTGTAACTGCTGCTGGTTATGCGTTAATTGGCAAGCATCGCGAGGAATATCCTTCTATAGAAGCGGCAACAATTGGCAAATCCGTTGACTATGGTATGGATGATCCTTTCCATATGGGTGCAGCAATGGCACCTGCTGCTTTCCAAACGATTCAATCTCATTTACAACAGAGAAATCAAAAAATTTATCATTACGATTTAATTTTAACAGGCGATTTGGGCCAGCTTGGCTTAAAGCTATTGAAAGGAATGCTTGTGGAAAATGGCGTGAAAAATGAAGAGCTCACGTTATTACGTGATGCAGGTGCTGAATTTTATGGACAGGATGAAGCATTCCAATCTGGTGCAAGTGGTGCAGGCTGTTCGGCAGCTGTTTTTTTTAGTTATGTTATTCAACAAATGCGTGCAGGGAGCTATAAGCGAGTATTACTAGTAGCAACGGGTGCGTTATTATCTCCGCTATCCTATCAGCAAGGCGAGACGATTCCATGTACGGCACATGCGATAGAAATTACGATGAAATGAGGCAAAAAACATGGTTATGACTTTTGTATTTGCATTTATTGTTGGAGGCATTATTTGCGTCATAGGCCAATTATTAATGGATGTTGGCAATTTAACACCGGGCCATACACTAAGTACGTTAGTGGTTGTAGGTGCGATTTTGGATGGTATGGGCTTATATGAGCCATTAATTAATTTTGCTGGAGCAGGGGCGACAGTGCCCATTACATCCTTCGGGAATTCATTAACACATGGTGCTCTGGCGGAGGCAGAAAAACATGGACTTGTTGGCGTATTAACAGGCATGTTCGAAGTAACAAGCTCAGGAATCAGTGCTGCTATTGTGTTCGGCTTTATTGGTGCCTTAATATTTAGACCAAAAGGAAATATTGACTAGACGAATACCCCTCCCATTTTTACGACCGAAACATATTATAGGTTGTAGAAGGGAGGGGTGCTTTTATGGGATACCAAGGCTGGGGCTCACAACCGTACGGAAATAACGTTGGTGGGTGGAACAATAGCTACTGCGGAGGATACTCTGGAGGCAACAACTATGGTTATGGTTCTACATTTGTTCTAATTGTTGTACTATTCATTCTATTAATTATTGTTGGCGCTACTTACATCTAATTTGATGAACATAATAAAGGCTTTAGCTTTTATTTAGGAAATTCTAAATAAAGTTAAGGCCTCCACCATTTGCGAAATGTTTCGTGCAAGAAGCAAGGTCATATTGAGTTTTAATGATAGGAGGGAAAACATGCATCGCTCGTTTTTTAATTCGATTGAGCAAAAAACAGGTGTATCGATGGATGAAATCTTCGCATTAGCCAATGCCATTCAACATGCGGATTTTACCAGTGAAAAACAAGTAAGAAAAATTGTACGACGTGTTGCTAAAATATCTAACAGATCGATTACGCAAGAGTTAGAAGATAAATTAGTACAATCTATTATTCAAGATGGCGCATCACTAGATTTCGATAAAATCACTAGAATGATGAAGTAGCGCATGGCATATCTACTTGGCAATGCAGCTTGTTACGATAGAGTAGATAAATGGTGGCAAGCGAATTCGTCTCATAAAAAGGGGTGTTACGACATTATAAATATCGTAACACCCTTTCATTAAATATTCTTCTCCATAGCACGGTGTGGAATACCTGCATCCATAAACTCAGGTGAGGTAACTGTAAAGCCTAGCTTTTCGTAAAAGGGAATTGCATAGCTTTGTGCATGAAGTTTTAAGGTTTTTTTATTAATAGAAATGGCATGCTTCTCCATTTCCTTCATAATTAAAGCGCCTAATTTTTTGCCGCGTTGGGATTGTAAAATACAGACACGCTCAATTTTAGCTGTATTGTTGTCAATACTGCGTAAACGTGCTGCTCCTACAGGCTCATCGTTATCATACATAATGAAATGTGTTGCAGTTGCATCCTCAGCATCACATTCTAGATGAAGCGGAACACCTTGCTCTTCAACAAATACTTTTTTGCGAATAGCAAAGGCATCATCGTGTTCTTGCTTTGTTTCAACAATTTTAACGTTATACAACAATCACTCAGCTCCAGACAAACGGAATGTTTCGTAAGTTGTCCATGAACCATCTTCTAATTGATATAAAAGATGAATGCGATCAATTGTATCTTTTTCATCAACGCCTGTCATGCGTAATTGACCAAAAATGTCATCATGCTCTGAATCTGACATTTTTTGAGCGATTGTAATGTGTGGAACAAATACATGCTTCATTTCCCCATAAGGGATTTTTTCTTGAAGTTCATGTTGGAATGCTGCTAATTGTTCTGTTGGTTCAATGCGGAAGTAAATCGCATTTGTTGTAGGGAAAAACGAACTAATGCGAGATGCATGAATGTTTAAAGGTGCATATTTAGCAGCAAGTTCATCTAATTGCTTGACGATGGTTTGAATCTCTTCTTCAGACGCATCGAAGCTGTCCTTTAATGTCATATGCGGTGTAATCTTTGCATAATGAGGATCGTATCGTTTGCGATAAGTATTCGCTAAATCTTGCAATTTTTTTGATGGAAATGCCACAATACCGTACTTCATAGTCCATTACCTCCCGAAAATAAACAATTTTTCTAATTAAGTATAACAGAAATTTCAGTTTTCGTAATTTGAATCGCTTCATATTAATTGAAATTTTCAATTAATGCACGTCGAAGGTCTGGTTTCCAATATTTCCATGTATGATTGCCATCAAACTCGTCATAAAATGTAGTAAACCCTTTATTTATCATGAGATCATGCAATTGACGATTAGGTGTTAAAAAATCTTTGATGGTTTTATCCATTGTCACAACCTGATCTTCGCCTTTGCCGACGATATGGTAGATAGAAATAGATCCTGGATCTTTAAAATTTTCCACAGCCTTTAATACATCAGCATCTACATAAGGTGATTGTAGGATGACTTTGCCAAAGATGCTTGGATACTTTAAAGCAGCCATTAAGGAAGCAGTGGCAGCCATAGAGTCACCAATCACTCCACGACTCATACCCATTTGGTAAGTGGCATACTCCTGATCTAAATAAGGCACTAGCTCATGTGCTAAAAAGCGAAGATAGGCTTCATGTTGCTCACCGCTCGGGATATATTTATGACGTCGATCTTTTATGTCTTTGTAAGGAACAAATGCAATAATTAAATTTTCGATTTCATAGTCATCAATCAGTTCATCAGCTAGCTTTGTAATACCACCAAGTTGGAAATAATCTTTACCGTCTGATGCGATTAAAATGTTGTATTTATATAGTGGAGAATAATTTGCAGGAACATAAATATAGAGCTGTAATTCTTCCTGTAATGACTCACTGTAAAATGTTAAATCCTGTACTGTTCCCTTATCCAATGATGACACTCCTTCTTGTGTTTGTAACAAAATTGTACCATATTACGTAAGTAAAGGTATAATAGGTTGGGCTAGCATTATACTAGCAATAAAAATCGAAATGAGGGTTAAATATGCATAATAAAAGTATTCGTGTGCACTCTGACGAAGTAGCAAAGGCAGCTCAAGCCGCGTTAATTCGTAGAGGTGTAGCGATAGAGGATATCGCGCAAATTGTTTACGAAATGCAAAAAACCTATAATGAAGGTTTAACACTAGAGCATTGTGTTCATTCTGTTGAACGTGTATTACGTAAGCGAGAAGTGCAACATGCTTTATTAGTAGGGATTGAATTAGATGAATTAGCAGAGAAAAAATTATTATCTTCACCACTACAACAAATTATCGAATCAGATGAAGGTCTATTTGGTGTAGACGAAACAATTGCACTAGGATCTGTATTTACATATGGCAGCATTGCCGTTACTACTTTTGGTCATTTAGACAAGCAGAAAATAGGGATTATTAAAAAACTGGATACAGAACCCGGACATCATGTCAACACGTTCTTAGATGATTTGGTTGGTAGTATAGCAGCGTCAGCAGCTTCCCGTATTGCACATCGTATGCGTGACCTAGAAGAAGAAGGCGAAACATTCGCTGATATCGAACCTGAAGAGCTAGGACCAAAACCAAAATCACATAATGAAATTTAAAATGAGTTTCTTCTATATAAAAGTGAGCCTTCTCAAATTTTGAGAAGGCTCTAATTTGTATTACTTTTTATCGTTATATGCTTTTACCAATTCTTTTACTTTTTCGCTATCTGCTTCAAGTTTTAAACCAGTATCAATTAATGGAGAGACTGTGGATACAGCTGGTTTTTTATTGCCTTGATAATAGCTAATGAATTCATCTTGGTTAATAGAGTATAGAATTGCTTTACGTAAATCTGCTGAATCAGAAACCGCACGGCCAGATGTATTCATTTGTAGGTAAGACACAGCATTACTATCTGCCGTATTTAATGTTAATTTAGCATCTGATTTGACAATATCCAGTTTCGTTTCTGGTACTGTTTGCAGAACATGAATTTCACCATTACGTAATGCAGATAGGGCACTATCAACATCAGAGATAAAACGGACATTGATTTTAGCAATTTTTGGCTCATATTCGCTACCAGCTCGATAAGCAGGATTTTTCACAAACTGTGCTTCATAATCATTTTTCTTCACTAAAATGTAAGGACCACTTGAATATAACTGGTTATTGAATGTAGCTGAACCTTCCGTTACAGTAGCTTGATCACCATAGGCAATGTCCTTGTCAGGGTTGTAGTTAGCCACATCATACGTATTAACACTTGTTACTTGTTTTTCAGATACGATACCACCAGATTGGTGTGCTAAATAGTTTAATACTTGTGGGAAAGGTGTAGGTGTTGTAATTTTAACAACTTGGTATGCACCTGCTTCATTATTAACAGCACCTTTATCTTCTGCTAATTGCGCTACAGAAGCAGGTAGGTTTTGTGATAATGCTTCTAAAACGGATTGCTCAGAGCCTGCTACTTTTTTATTTTGTAATTCAGTTAAATCAGAAATGATTTCGACTGTTTCAATGTTTTCATGAATGCTGTAAGTACGATGATCTGGTACTGAATTAGCGTCTTTCGCACGGTTTAATGAGAAGACCACATCTTCAGCTGACACTATTTCACCTGTATCAACAGCTGCACCATCTTTCACTGCTGCAAAATTGATATCATCTCGTAAAATGAAGTAATATTCTTGATTCCCTTCAGCCATTACATGGTTGTAAGATAATGAACCATCTGACACAACTTCATCTGTGTCTGTTAAGTTAACAAGACGAACATACATATTCGTGTTTAATGTGTTGATTGAACCATCATTCCCTTTGATTGGGTCTAGTGAAGTAAGAGAATTGATTGTTTGGTGTAAAATTAAAGGTTCTGTTGCATTTTTAGATGTATCATTAAATTCTATTTTTTCCCAAACTTGTGCACGAGATTTTGGTAAAAGTACTGTTTCAGGGTTTACAAGTTCAGAGTAGATACCTTGATACTTATTGGAAATATATAAAGGCGCAATATAAGCTTGATCGAATACTAATAATTGTTCTAAATCTTTATATTTAGCTGCTGCTTCTTCACCAGTCAATGTACTCGCTTCATCAATCAATGCATCTAGTTTTGAATCTGCCACCACACTGTAGTCACCGCCAGTTTTAAATAAACCACGAACAGCATAGTCGGGGTTCCCTGTAACTGTCGTCCAGCTTGAAAGAGCAAGATCATAATTACCTGCTTCTTTTTGAGCAGAGAAAGAACCGTAATCAGGTTGAATATTTAGCTTTACATCAAAACCATTTTTCACTAATTGGTCACGCACAATGTTCATATCTTCTTCAGAAGCTGCCATCCCTAATACTTCAATGGCAACCTTGCCATTGCTCTTGTCACTATCTTTTGAATCTTTACTGCCTTCTACGTCAGTTTTTGTTTGTACACAGCCAGCCAAAGCTAGTACTGCAACGAATAAAAATACAAGTAATTTCTTCATAGTTACCTCCGATTAATTTGTTTTTGGATCTAAAGCATCTCGTAAACCATCTCCTAAGAAGTTAAAGGAGAGGACAAGAAGCATAATACAAAGACCTGGGAAAATCGCGACATATGAATGTGTTTCCAGGTACGTACTACCAACTTTTAAAATATTGCCCCATTCAGGAATGTGTGGCTCAATACCTAGCCCTAAAAAACTTAAGCTACTTGTGGAAATAACAGCTCCGCCAATCGTTAATGTTGCTTTCACAATCATTGGTGCTAAAGAATTGGGGACAATGTGCTTGAAAATAATAGCTGCATCAGATGCACCTAAAGCTCTAGCCGATTCTACAAACTCATAATTAGCAAGCTGCATAACATTTGCCCGCATTGTACGGGCATAGGTTGGAATTGCTCCAACACTAAGTGCAATAATAAGATTCACAGTATTAGCACCAAATGCGGCGATAATAGCAATGGCTAACAATATCCCAGGAATGGCATATAAAATATCGAGACTTCGCATGATGATATTATCGGTGGATTTACCATAATAGCCTGAAAATGCTCCTAATGCGCCACCAATAACTGCGGGGATAATCGTGGAGAAAAATCCGACGATTAATGATATTTGTGCCCCAAACACAATACGAGAAAATAAATCTCGACCATAGTTATCTGTACCTAGTGGATATTCTAATGTCGGTGTTTGTAGCAATGCTCCATAATTATTTTCAGTAGCGAAATCATAGTCGAAAGTCCAAGAACTTGTAACGGATAACGAGAACATGAAAATAATGAAGAATAAGCCGAATACAGCCATTGTATTGCGTAAAATCTTCTCCCATATTTTTTGCCATTTCTCAATAGAAGATGGATTTGCCCTTCGAGCCTTTTGGATAAGGCTATATCCTAGTAAAGTCGCAAATAGATTACCAGTGAAAGTCGCCAATAATAGGACAATACCTGGAATGAGCATCCATTTAGGTGCCTCAGTTGCTGTGACATATTTCGTACATAAAATGGCCATCACGATATAGAGAAGCGAGAGTACTAAGAAAACGCCCATTGCCAGTACAAAGGTATCTGTGACATATGGCTTAAATAAATTCAATGCTGCAATACCTAAGATGAATAGCTGTGTTATAAAGGCATAGGCAGCAAAAGTATATTCAGCAGTCTTTCTTTTTGACACAAGCATAAATGCAAAGGATGTCGAAAAAATATTGCCTGACAGTATCGTTATTAAAAGAGGATAGCCAAACATTCGAGTATTTTTTTGAATGTCACCATACGTTGCTAAATCCTTTTTAATTCGTAAATTGACGAAGGCAACATATGCCGTAGTGATGACATAAATAACAAAAAGAAGCAGAACCACTGGTCGCCAGCTATTGCTGGAAAAATTATAGCTATAGGCTAGAAATAGTAAAGAAAACAGTAAGGAAAAGACAAAGGTAAAATGAGAATTGACATATTCCTGTGTAATCTTCAAGAGTAGTTTGACATGTAAGATGTTTTTCACAGGTGATCCTCCTTTAAGACTTCTTCATTTTCGAGCGAATGCGTGGATCAAAAAAGGCATACATGATATCAATGAATAAATTGACAATCGAAATGGTGATGGCAATATAAACAACGCCCCCAAGAATGGCCGGAATATCAGGGATAAATTGTTTATCGACGATATAACTACCTATACCACTAATGTTGAATACCTTTTCTGTTACAGATGCGCCTCCCAACATACCTCCAAAAAGAAGTCCTATCACCGTAATAATCGGAATCATAGCATTGCGAATGGCATGTTTTGAAATCACTTTGAATTCATTTAAGCCCTTAGCTTTTGCTGTAATAATGTAATCCTCATGAATCACCTCAAGCATACTTGACCTTGTCATCCTAGCAATAGAAGCCGTAATGGATGTTCCTAAGACGACAATTGGCATGATAAGCGATAGCCAATTATGAGGGTTATAGGTAGCTGGAAACCATTGTAGTTTTAGAGCAAATGTCAAAATAAAAATTAAACCTTGCCAAAAGCTTGGGATGGATAGACCAATTAAAGCAATGAACATAAATGTATAATCCAAATATGAATTTGGACGAACAGCTGAAATAATTCCAACTGGTATGGCAATAGCAATAGCCATTAGCAACGACAATACGGCAATTTCAAGAGTGACAGGAAATTTTGTAGCAATGCTATGTGTGATATCTTCTTTACCTGCAAAGGATGTACCTAAATCAAATGTAAATAGACCAGATAATGCGTTCCATAGCTGTGATAAATAAGGTTGATCCAAACCATGAATGCGATTAAAGTTTTCTATTTGCACAGGTGTTGCTTCAACTCCGAGTAGGTTTCTTGCTGGATCAAAAGGTGATAAATATAAAATGGTAAACACTAATGTAGCCACTCCAACAATCACAATGAAGCTTTGTAAAATACGTTCAATGATAAATTGCAGAAATGGATTCGCAAATAAGATAAGTACTACATAAAATAAAACAGCTGGTAGAAAGGTAAGAGCCACAAAACGTTTGTTAGTTAGTTGCTGATTAAAAAATTGGACATAGGATAGTTGTTGTATGTCCTCTTTTTGTAAATCCTGATCCACTTGCTGTTGAAGCTTCCTTTGAGCTAAGTGCTTGGCTGTGAGCTGAATTTGTGACTCCAATACAGCCTCTTTAAAAAATGTAGCTTTTGCTATTTCTTGTTGCTCAAATTCCTTTTGCCACTGGGCAACCAATCCATGATCTATATAGTACTGACTACGCAATGCAAAAGCCTGATCATAAGTGTTTGAAAGTTTCCTTTTCCGATAGATAAAGTATGTAAAAGGGTGAACTAAAATACTTAAAAGAAAAAGAAGTAGATGATAAGGCTTTTGATGCATTAGTTTTTGATAAACCGTAGAAAAGAAAATAAATTTCTCTGGTTTTAAATGATTTTTTGAAGTAACCATGCATTTCCTCCAAACGTAAATAAAATATTCAGCATTATATTGTATAATTCCTATCAGTATTGTAAAGTATGGATTATACTTGAAAGTAAGTCAATCACAAATTTTAAAAAGGATGGGTCGAATGAGTGAAAAGCTTTTAGAAATCAATAATCTTCGCGTATCCTTTATCACAGGGGAGACAGAATTTGAAGCCGTTAAGGACGTTAACTTCCATCTAAATAAAGGTGAAACACTAGGAATTGTGGGAGAGTCTGGGAGCGGGAAAAGTGTAACGGCTCGCTCCATTATGCGTTTATTACCATCGCCACCTTCATTTTTGAAATCTGGCTCAATTGTGTTTAAAGGGCAAGAACTCACTGAATTTAGTGAAAAACAAATGGAAGGGATACGTGGACAAGATATTAGTATGATTTTCCAAGATCCGATGACATCCACAAATCCTACTATTCGAATAGGTGATCAAGTGGCTGAAAGTTTAATCAAGCATCAGTCAATGTCAAAAAACGAAGCCCATCAACAAACAATAGAATTATTAAAATTGGTTGGTATTAGAGACGCCGAAGAACGGTATCGACAATACCCTCATGAATTTTCAGGTGGTATGCGTCAACGGGTAATGATTGCTATGGCGCTTGCTTGTAATCCCTCACTGCTTATTGCAGATGAGCCAACAACAGCACTGGACGTTACTATTCAAGCTCAAATCCTAAAATTGATGCGCGATATGCAAAAGAAAATGGGAACGTCTATTATTTTAATTACACACGATTTAGGCGTTGTTGCAGGTATGTGTGATCGCATCATAGTGATGAAAGAAGGAGAAATAGTTGAACAGGGCACAACAGAAGAAATTTTTGCAAATGCCCAGCATCCGTATACCCAGAAATTATTGAATGCCTTACCAAAACTGCATGAGAAAAAGCAGCCAAAAGAGATTGCTACTATTCAGCCAGGTATCGATCGACATAAGCCGTTAATCGAAGTGACCCATCTATCCAAAGAATTTCCATTAGGTCGTGGTCAAACGTTGAAAGCAGTGAATGATTTATCGTTCTATATATATCCTGGTGAAACATTGGGCTTGGTTGGTGAATCTGGTTCAGGTAAATCGACTACAGGTAGGACGATTCTTCAACTTCATCAGCCTACAAATGGAGAGGTTCTGTATCAAGGAATACCTGTAACGAGGCTATCGAAAAAACAGCTAAAGGCAATGCGTCGCCATATGCAAATTATTTTCCAAGACCCCTATTCATCGTTAAATCCTCGCAGAAAAATCTTAGATATTATTGGCGAGGCTCTTGATATTCATGGTCTGGTGAAGACACATGAGGAGAGGCGACAACGGGTAGAGGAATTGCTTGAACTTGTTGGTTTGAAAAAAGAGCATGCCATGCGTTATCCTCATGAATTTTCGGGAGGTCAGCGTCAACGAATTGGTATTGCGAGAGCATTAGCGGTTGAGCCAAACTTTATTGTTTGTGATGAACCCTTATCGGCACTTGATGTTTCCATTCAAAGGCAGATTGTTGATTTATTAAAAGAATTACAACAAAAGCTTGGGCTGACGTATTTATTTATTGCCCATGATTTATCCATGGTGAAGCACATCAGTGATCGTGTAGCCGTGATGTATGGTGGAAAGATTGTAGAACTGGCAGAAAGTGAAGAGCTATACGCTAACCCACAACATCCATATACACGTGCATTACTACGTTCTATTCCTATTCCAGATCCTGCAATTGAGAAGCAGAAATATACTGATGCTGATCATGCAGAAGACGTGAAAATACGTTATGAGGTAGAAAATAGTCAGTTAGTAGAGGTTTTACCAAATCACTGGGTAGCAGTGACAATATGATAGCTTGAATGTAGTAGCTTGATATTTTACAATAGAAACATCGTGAAACTTGTTGTCTTTCTGATGATGAGGTGCACAACTTATACGAATCGTAAGTATAAGCAATGATGATTAGTTGTGAGGGGCCTACTACATGAAAATGCAAGATATAAAAACATTAATAACAAGTGGTACGATTATTTTGGCTGTAGCATTGTACATGATATTTGGCAGATCACCTGCGGAAGATCAAAGTACTAAATCAGTTACAGATCAGCAAGGTACTATTACCATTGAACAAGTGGAAGGAAAAACAGGTAATAAACGCTTTGAGATAGACTATAATAAAGCATATGATGGGGATACGATTCAGGCGACAATTAATGGTGAGAAACGAAAAATTCGTCTATTAATGGTGGATACTCCTGAAATGAATTACAATAAAGGTGGCGCTCAGCCATATGCGGAAGAAGCAAAAGAGTATACGATCAATTTATTGGAAAAGGCTAAGAAAATTGAAGCGGTCTATGATGTTGGACCAGAAACAGACAATTATGATCGCCTTCTAGCCTACGTGTTTGTAGATAATGTCTTATTGCAGGAATCTTTATTAAACGAAGGGCTTGCAGTTGTACGTTATATTCATAAACCAAACAATACATTTGAAGATGCATTTAGAGCTATTCAACAAAAAGCTCAGGATGCAAAATTAAATATTTGGTCACATGAGGATTACTTCCAAAAAGATGGTTTTCACCCTGAAGTAGTTCAATAATCTATAAATCCATTACTATACGCTTTTAAGTTTAATTTTAGCTAGGAAGCTGCTTCCAGTATCTTACTGGTAGCAGCTTCCTATTTTAAATTCCCTTTGCAAAAGCTTTTGGCATGAGAGGATGATTCCCTTTTCTAGGGTCGTCTCTCTGTATATAATGCACTCATGATATTGGTCGTAAAAATCTACTGTAGAGGTTCAGCACACGGTAGCGGAAAGCCATTGCACAAAGGAAAGCAAGATGCCAGCAACGTTTTGTTTACTTAACAGTGGAAGACGGCTACTGATAAGTGAAAAAATCATTTTTATTAATGTTGACAATCAATATGATAATGATTATCATTATCATATAAAGAATATTCCTTGTTCTACAATACAGTGTAGAGAGGATGAACTTTAGCTACTTTTCTCCAGAAGTTTGCTAGTTCATGATTACGCTCCTGAAACCCCCCTCATTTTTGGGAACGTTAAAAATTGTAGACGGCTCATTCTATAATAGAATGAGCCGTCTACAGTCTGAATCTATTTACTAATGAGTAGTAAATGGGTTCTCTTTTTATGCTTGTACATCTTTCGTCCATTCGGCTACTTTCTCTTGATTATTGGCAATCCATTTTTTCGCAGCATCTGTGGCACTCATGCCTTCCATTATATCAAACATTACACTTTCTATATCTTCAGCACTCCAGTTGAAACGGTCAAGGACGCTATAGGCTTCAGGGGCATCCTCTTTTAAACCATTCCGCGCAAAAGTGCCAATATATTCTTCGTCTCCATATAAACCTTTGGGGTCATCTAAGTACTTTAAATCATAGGCATTAAAGATCCAGTGTGGTGACCAGCCTGTGATGATGATTTCTTCATTATTAGAGATAGCTTGACTGAGGGCTGCGGTCATTGCACCAGCAGACGAGGTCAATACATTCCAACCTTCCAGATTCTTATATTCCTTATAGGCATTTTCTGTCGTAGCCATCATATTAGCTCCTGGTTCAATGCCTGTAATGGTTTGATTAGCTTGGTTTGTTAAATCTTCAATAGAATCGACATCCATATAACTTGGTACAACCAAACCAATCTTAGCACCAGTTAGGTTTTCTCCTAAGTTCTCTATCTTATTGTTGTATTTTTCTACTTGTGGAGCATGTGTTTGTGGCAACCAAGCAGATACCATACCATCGACCTCTCCGTTTGCAAGTGCTTCCCACATGATTCCATTGTCTAAAGGTGTCAGTGTTACCTTATATCCTAAATCTTCTAGTACTTGTCCTACTACATGTGTAGATGCAACCTCAGTATCCCATTCAACATATGCTAAATTGATTTCACCTTTATCAGTATTCTTTGTGTCTCCATTTTCTGAACCACATGCAGTTAACACAATAAGGCATATAAATGCTATTCCTATTTTCAATAACTTGATGAGTTTCATATTACATCTCCTTTCCATTATTTCTTACATAAAAATAAAAATATTAACAAGTAACAACTTAATTTTATAAACAAGTTGTTACTTTTGTCAAATTGATGGTTTAGTCACACCGTGCTAAAAAGATGAAACATAATCAACTAACTTATTTGAGCCCATTAATTTTTTTATTGTTGTCATACGATAGGTGAAAATGGAGACGGAGATTTGAGGAGGCTTAGTATGCATTGGATTACAATTATTCTAATAGGAATCGCTGCGAATTTAGATAACTTGGGGATTGGTCTAGCCTATGGAGTTAAACAAGTTAAAATTCCAATTTTATCAAATGCTGTGATTGCTGTTATGTCGATGATTGTCACATATGTCGCAGTAACAGCTGGTAGCACAGTTGTTGAGTATATTTCACCGCATACTGCCAATTTACTAGGGAGTTTACTACTGTGTGTGATTGGTATATGGACTTTGATGTCCAATAATTTTTCTAATCAGCGGATAGCAGGAAATCCCGAATTATTTGATGAAGATAAAAATCTAGTAATCTCAACAAGAGAAGCAATGGCACTTGGCTTTGTCTTGTCAGCAAACTGTTTAGCAGGGGGGATTGCAATAGGCGCAAATGGCATCTCAGCCCTTTGGACAGTCATTTCGATCGGCGTATTTTCCTTTATCACAGTTGGAGTAGGAAGTAGATGTGGCTCTTTACTAGCAAAAACGTTTATTGGCAAGCATTCTACAGCAATCTCAGGATGGCTACTTATCATGATTGGTATTTTTGAGGTTTTTGCAAAATAATATATTGCTGCGGCTAAATATCACCAAATATTGGTGATATTCTTTTTATTACATAGAGAGGGATGTACCGATGACTCGACTTTTTTTATGTTTTAAAAATTTATTTTTAATTACTTGACGTAACTAAATTATTAATATATAGTAGGTTACAGAAAGTAATTAAAAACTTTTCATAAGCTAAGATGTAAACACATAAGTAACTACAAATGTTTATCCTATCCAATTTTGGGTAACATAAAAGATGTAGTTGCTTCATATTTTAAAATATATCTCGAAATCGAGATAAAATCAACCAATTGGAGGAATTTATAATGGCAAAATGGAACATTGATTTAGGACACTCAGCAATTAACTTTCAAGTAAAACACATGATGGTATCAAAAGTTAAGGGTGTATTTGACAGTTACTCAGCTGATATTGAGGCAGCAGATCTTGCAGATTTAACAACTGCTAACATTAGTTTTACAATCGATCCAGCAAGTATTAATACACGTAGCGAAGATCGCGATAATCATTTAAAAGCAGCAGATTTCTTTGATGCCGAAAAATATCCAACGATTACGTTTAAATCTACAAATATTGCTAAAAAAGCAGGCGATGAATATGCAGTAACTGGTGATTTAACAATCAAAGACGTTACAAAATCAGTAACATTTGATACAGAATTTAATGGAAAAGGCACAAATCCATGGGGTCAAGAAGTATACGGCTTTGAAGCTGAAACAACAATTAATCGTGAAGACTTTGGTCTAACTTGGAATGCGGCATTAGAAACTGGTGGGGTCCTTGTTGGGAAAGATATTAAAGTAACGGTTGAATTAGAAATTAATCCAGCTTAAAAATAGATAGCTAGGGCATGTTTGAAGTAATCTTCAAACATGCTTTTTATATAGCTCAAAATAGATACTTGTGAATGAAGAAATCTAGTAAAAAGAATTTGAGAAAAATTTCCAGTAAATAAGTTTCTTGCATATTTTTAGTAATTACTGCATATAAATCATCATATTGTTTTTGGGGGCGATAGGATGAATGTATTAGTGACAGGTGGCTATGGTTTTATTGGCAGTGCAGTAGGTAGGCGCTTTTTTGAAGAAGGTGCAACGGTTTATATTATTGATAATTTAAGTACGGGGCATTTACGGAATGTTGACTTCGAGCATAAATCCTATCTTTTAAATGTTGAGGATGAGGTTTGCGAGCATCTCTTTAAGGAAATAAACTTTGATGTGGTCGTCCATTGTGCAGCGCAAACGAGCGTGCAGCAATCTATCCAGGAGCCAGTAAAGGATATTTTGACAAATATAGTTGGGCTTAGCCAAATGCTTTTTTTATCATCCAAGTATAAGGTACAGCACTTTGTCTTTGCCTCCTCAGCAGCTGTTTACGGGGATAGTCACTATCCTCCATTAGAGGAATCAGATGTCTGTGAACCAATATCTATGTACGGATTAAACAAGAGCATTGGCGAAACCTACTGTGAGAAATGGCAAAAAGATTATCGTTTGCCCGTTCTTATCTATAGATTTGCCAATGTTTTCGGGCCAAGACAGCAAATGCAAGGTGAAGCAGCTGTGATTCCAAGTATGTTAAAAAGCAGTATGGCAGGTAAACCATTTACAATTTATGGTGATGGTGAACAAACACGTGATTTTATTTATGTAGACGATATTGCTGATGCTATTTACGCAGGTGTATCTGCACGTTTACAAGGCACGTATAATGTATCCACTAATGAGGCTTGGTCAATTCACCAGGTCATCTTACTGCTCCAACACTTAAACCATCCACTTGAAATTCAATATGCCCCAGCACGAGAAGGAGATATTGAGCATTCATTTTTAAATAATGATAAATTAGCCAATGCAATTGGTTGGAAGCCTAAAATATCTTTTGCAGAAGGCATTGAACGTACATTGCATGCGCTACAAAATGAATCATTAGCAGAAATTCAACAAAAAAGTGGATAAAGTAAAAAGACATATTACATTGAGTAATATGTCTTTTTCTATGTCTATAGTATAATAATTCATTAAAGAAATGGTTGTGGACGGAGGCTTACATATGCTTGTAGATTTTAGAGTAAAGAATTGTTTAAGTTATAAAGATGATACGTTGTTTTCAATGGTAGCTGGAAGTCGCCTACGAAAATGGAAGGATACCCATACAATTCAGTTTGATACACTTCGTCTTGTAAAAAGCGCATTTATTTTTGGTCCAAATGGAAGCGGAAAATCTAATCTGTTTACGGCTATTAAAGTATTACGTTCCTTGCTTTTTAATTTTGAAAACTTAAATAATGTAAAGCAGTTACGTCTACCCTATCAACCGTTTAAGTTAGGAAGTCAGCAAGACAAACCAACAGAGTTTATGATATCGCTTTTTTTGGACGGAGCTTTATATGATTATGAAATACAGTATAATGCTTCTCAAGTTCTTTATGAACGTCTTGTGAAAACGAACAAGTCACTGAAGGAAGAACTATTTGTCAGACAATGGGATGGTACAGAATATTCTTATGAGACATTTCAAACAGCTTCACAGGAATTGACAAAATATACTCGTAATAATACAGCCTTTCTATCCGTATTACATGTTTTTAATGATCCAGACGCTTTAAAGATATTCGATTGGTTTTTACATAAAATTCTTTTCCTAGATGAAGCAAATCGGTTATCAAGTCATCCTCTTATTCGTAAACTTGAAGAGGAGCCCTTTAAAAAGGAAGTGATCAAACTGCTAAAAATTGCAGACCTCTCCATTCAAGATGTCACGGCTAGACGTGTGGAACGCAGAGAGAAAAATACAATTGGCTATGAGTTTGATTCGCCTGAGGTGATTCAAGAAGTAGATATTGATCTACATTATTTATCATTTGATGAAGCAGGTGCACCGATAGGGACAAAAACAATTAATTGGACAATGGATTCTAAGGGCACAGTGCGAATGCTACATTTAGCCTGTGTGATGGTGGATGCTTATAATAAAGGAAAAACCATTTTTATAGACGAATTCGACACAGCCTTCCATGTATCGATTTGTGAGTTTTTAATGGCTATTATGAATAGCAAACGCAATAGCAGTAATCAATTTGTCGTGACAAGTCATGAAATAGAATTACTTGATCAGCCACTACGCGCCGATCAAATTTGGTTTGTTAATAAAAGCTTTAAAAATGAATCGGAACTATACTCCTTATTTGATTTTGCAGATTTACAAAGGAAACGTGGAGATCTTTCTTATGCGAAACGCTATATGAAAGGGGAATTTGGTGCAACGCCTGTCATTAATGAGTATTTATCTGAACAATACTTAGAAGAAGCGGAGGTATCTGAGCAGTGAGAGTACGTCAACAAGGGAGCCGAACACTGCGTAAAACTATTTTAATTTATTGTGAAGGTGAAACAGAACGCATCTATTTTGAACAAATGCGTATTTTAAAGCGCTCTAAGATGGTTAGCGTCAAGATAAAAAACGTTAAACGTTCAGCGATTAAGCTTGCCCAACATGCTTATCGAGATTCCAGCTACCAATACTTTGATGAAGTTTGGATTGTTTTTGATAAGGATGATCTAACCGAAAAGCAACTTGAGGAAGTAAATCAATTTTGTGAGGAAAAAAATATTCATATTGCCTATACAAATGAAGCATTTGAATTGTGGTTACTCTTGCATTTTGAGGAAGTTGATAGTACAGAAAAGTACCCTCGTGCTGTCCTTAATGACAAAATGGAACAGCACCTTGGTGTGAGTCGTTATTTCCGACATAAGGCTGATGAATCCCTCATAGCCCCCATTGCATTACGACATGAGTTAGCGATTAAAAATTGCACAGATATGATGGCACTTCGAGAGACAGAGAGCCGTGACAACCCATACTGTAACATACATGAAATGATACGATACATATTTTAAGATTGAGCAGGTTTTCTATTAACAAATAGAAGCCTGTTTTTTATCTTTACATAATGCTTTGTCGGAATGAAGGTATGTTTCTTTTTCCGAAACATATAGTGTATATGGAGCGAAATTAGTACATGTATGAAAGGGGATTGTGTGGATAACTCAAAGTCGAATCAATCCAAAAATGGAGAAGGAAACCCAAAGGATCATCAATTAGAGCCGTTTCGTGTCGAAAATGAGGGTACGAAAATGACAACGAATCAGGGACTAAGGGTGTCCAATGATGAGGATTCGTTAAAGGCAGGTGTTCGTGGTCCGACAATTATGGAGGATTTTCATCTTAGAGAAAAAATTACCCATTTTGATCATGAACGCATTCCAGAGCGTGTTGTACATGCCAGAGGTTTTGCAGCACATGGCGAGTTTGAATTATATGAATCCATGTCGGAATATACGAAGGCAAAATTTTTGCAGGATCCGAAAAAGAAGACACCTGTGTTTGTCAGATTTTCGACAGTGGTAGGGAGCTTAGGTTCAATGGACACAGCTCGTGATGTACGTGGGTTTGCAACAAAATTTTATACGGATGAGGGGAATTATGATTTAGTTGGTAATAACATCCCTGTATTTTTTATTCAGGATGCCATTAAGTTTCCCGATTTAATTCATGCCGTAAAGCCTGAGCCTCATAATGAAATGCCACAAGCAGCCTCTGCACACGATACTTTTTGGGATTTTGTAGCCAGTAATCAGGAAATTGCACATATGGTAATGTGGGTAATGTCTGACCGTGCCATTCCACGAAGCTTTCGTATGATGGAAGGTTTCGGTGTGCATACATTCCGTTTCGTCAATGACAAGGGAAGATCAAGATTTGTGAAATTCCACTGGAAGCCTGTGCTAGGAGTGCATTCTCTTGTTTGGGATGAAGCACAAATAATTGCAGGGAAGGATCCAGATTTTCAACGGAGAGATTTATGGGAAGCCATCGAAATTGGAGATTATCCAGAGTTTGAGTTAGGCATACAGATACTAGAACCTGAGGATGAATTTAAATTTGATTTTGATATTTTAGATGCGACAAAGCTTTGGCCAGAGGAATTAGTACCTGTGAAGAAAATTGGAAAGATGACCTTAAATCGCAATGTAGATAATGTCTTTGCTGAAACAGAGCAAGTTGCCTTTCATCCAGGTAATGTTGTACCTGGCATAGATTTTACGAATGATCCTCTACTACAAGGTCGATTGTTTTCCTATTTAGATACACAATTGATTCGATTAGGTGGACCAAATTTTGCAGAAATCCCTATTAATCGCCCGATTTGCCCAGTGCATAACAATCAACGTAATGGCTTTAGTCGACAGACCATTAATTTAGGCAGGGTAAGCTATCATAAAAATTCATTAGCAAATAATACACCAGCTACCTCTACTGCAAGAGAAGGCGGATATGTTCATTATGAAGAAAAGGTTGAAGGAAGAATCACGAGAGCGCGTAGTAAATCCTTTAACGATCACTTTTCACAAGCAAGGCTATTTTGGAACAGCATGTCTCCACCTGAAAAACAACACATTATCGATGCCTTTAGCTTCGAAGTAGGAAAAGTGAAAAGTAAATCTGTTCGACAGCAAGTAGTGGATATGTTTGTTCATGTGGATAAAGAAATGGCTACCACAGTGGCAGACAACGTTGGTGTTAATCGACCTAATGGCGAGCAGTCTAAAGTAACGGCCTCTTCACCTGCACTGAGTCAAGCCAATACCGTTAAATTACCCTATACGTTGAAAGTAGGCGTCTTAATTGGTGATGGCTTTGATGCAAATGAAGTCGGGGAAGTATTGAAATATTTAACAAGACAAGGTGTGCGCTATAGCATAATCTCTGATCGACTAGGTGTGGTAATAGGGAATAATGGTGTGCAATTAACGGCTACTGACACATTTATTACAACCGATGCTGTATTATTTGACTCATTATATGTTGTTGGAGTAAAGGCAAGTAATCAGGCGAAATTCAATACTTATATCGTCAATTATATAAATGAAGCATATCGTCACTTTAAGCCTATAGGATTTGCTGCAACTGGCACAACCTTCTTCAATATGTCGAATGCCAATGTAGGGCCAGGAATCGTTTTAGCTACAGGTAATAAAGATTTTCCGAAAAAGTTTGTAGCTGCCATTGCCCAGCAACGATTTTGGCAACGAAATATTTATTAAAAAGATCAATGAGTGTCGAATACTCATGAAAGAGAAGCAAATACCCGCGGAGAGAAAGCCTTATACCTGCGAAAGAGAAACGAATGCTCATAAACGTATATAAATAAGTCAAAAGGCCTTTCATTGTAATGAAAGGCTTTTACTATGTCTGTCATTGCATTCAAAATTTGCAAATGATATGGTGGTACATGAGGTGAAAATTATGGAAAATTTTGATATTGCTATTATTGGGGCGGGACCAGGTGGCTATGTGGCTGCCATACATGCAGCCAAGAATGGCAAAAAAGTAGCACTCATCGAACGAGATAAATTGGGAGGAGCCTGCTATAATGTTGGCTGCATTCCATCAAAAATTTTATTGGAGCATAGTAAACTTGTGCAGGAAATAAAAAGAGGGAATAGCTGGGGAATAGAAGTGCCTAAAGTGGAAATTAATTTTCCTCGACTAATGCAACGGAAAGATACAATTATTCATGAACTACTAACAAACATTGAGCAATATATTATCAATAATCATATAACTTTATATCGTGGTGAAGCTTCAATCGTAAAGGACTTAACGATAACTATTGGGAATGAGACGATAATGGCATCAGATATAATTTTAGCGACAGGTAGTAAACCCTTTGTTCCACGATTCGAAGGGTTAGAGACATCCACCTACTATACGACGGACACATTTTTTGAGATAGACAAGCTTCCAGCCCAGCTAACAATCATTGGCGGGGGCGTAATTGCCATTGAAATGGCATTTAGTTTAGCACCACTTGGTACGAAGGTAACAGTGCTTAATCATAGCGAGGATATTTTACAAACGGAAGAGGCGGAAGCAAGACCGCTGATTCGAGAAAAGATGAAGAAACTTGGTATTGAACTTGTGACAGATTTTCATTTTGAAAAATTTGAAGGTAATATCATTCATACATCTAAAGGATCTTATACATATGAAAACCTTTTATTTGCTACTGGACGTCGTCCCAATATAGAAATTGCTGAGCAACTAGGATTAGCTTTTGATGGTCGATTAATCGCTGTTAATGAGCATTTTGAAACAAGCCTGCCGAATATTTATGCGATAGGTGACTTAGTGGGTGGTTATCAACTTGCACATTCTGCCAGTGCTGAAGGAATTTACGTTGTCGATTATATTGTAGGAAATCAACCAATACCAATTGATCAAACAAGCATTCCACGTTGTGTTTATACAAACCCTGAAATTGCTACATTTGGTTTACTAGAAGAGCAAGTCAAGGCACCGTACATTGTAACCAAAATGCCACTACAAACAAACCCAAAGGCATTAATGGAGGGGAATACTGAAGGCTTTGTCAAGCTAATTTCATCTAAGGATAATGGGCAAATTTTAGGGGCTTGTGTAGTAGCTGATGGTGCAACAGAAATACTTAATGCACTATTAGCAACAAAAAATGCTGGTGGTACAGCTCGAACACTTGCACATATGATTTTTCCACATCCTACTGTATCGGAGCATATTGGAGATGTGGCTAAAGCTGTGTTTGGGAAAGCAATACACCAATAAAAAGCTGTTGACATTCTAGAAATTTATGTTAAATTAATTTTATAAGAATACTAGGAATTTAAGTTAACTAGACATCTAGAGGCTTCTATTTTACAAAACGATGTTTCATCGATTTGTAGAATTGGGGCCTTTTTTATAACATTGCTAAAAGGAGTGGGCAAGATGACAAAAGCAGTCATTATTAATGGAAGTAATTCGAAAAATTCTAGAGTTACCGCCATTCATGAAAAGGTGGAGAATCATTTCATTGCACAAGGAGTAGAGGTTCACTCAAATTATATACATGAGCTCCCAGCTACAGATTTATTAACAGCGAATTTTTCTAGTAAGCAAATACAGTCTGAAAATGAGCATGTTAAGGAAGCAGATTTTATTGTCATCCTTACACCAATTTATAAAGCATCCTATACAGGTATTTTGAAGACTTACTTGGATCTACTACCGCAAAAAGCCTTGCTCGATAAGGCTATACTCCCCATTGCTGTAGGAGGTTCGATCAGTCATTTGTTGGCATTGGAATATGCATTAAAGCCAGTATTAGCTGTACTAGGAGCCACTTCCATTACCAATTCTGTTTACATTGTAGATAAACAAATTATACGTTTGGAAGAGGGCGGCTTTGCGATAGAAGAAGAGGCTATCAGTAGACTTGAAGCACAATTAAATCAATTGCAGCAAGCATTCATTGTTAATTAGAATAAATAAAAACGCATTATAGGGGCATCCTATAATGCGTTATTTTTTAATTTCCTTCTGGATTTTCTTCATTCTCCACAGGTATTGTAGAGAGATATAAGAAAGCCTCATCTTGCAATAGCAATATTTTTTCTTCACAAATTCCATGCGATAATGGTCCAGAAAAAATGGACTCCCACCATGTTCCTGTTGTTGTTGTCATTCATCTACGCCCCCGTTTCGGTTTTAATATGTAGTTGTATATTTCCCGAGATGAAAAAACTAAAACATTTCATTTCACATATTGCTATTTCACCCCCTCGATGTAGAAAGAGGATTTTTGCCTCTCGATGTTGTATCGTATAGACAAAGATAGTTTGTTTCAAAATGAAAAAACTATGTATGCCATTTTAAAAAAAGGGGTGCTTTATTGATGAATTTTACGTCACAAGATGTGGAAAATATGATTACAGAGCAACGTCAATTTTATTTTTCACGTGCTACAAAAAGTGTGAAATTTAGAAAAGAGCAATTAAAGAAATTAAAAACTTCAATTTTGAAATATGAGAAGGAAATATTAAATGCGCTTTACTTAGACCTTCGTAAAAGTGAATTTGAAGCGTATGCAACAGAAATTGGCATTGTATTAGATAGTATTTCATATATGGTAAAACATGTAGAAGAATGGATGGAACCAGAAGCAGTCAAAACACCAATACAATATCAAATGGGCAAGAGCTTTATTGTTCGTGAGCCCTATGGCGTAACGTTAATTATTGGGCCATTTAATTATCCATTCCAACTTGTAATGGAGCCACTGATTGGCGCCATAGTTGGAGGAAACACAGCAATCGTCAAACCATCAGAAACCTCTGTACACACAGCAGTCATTGTGAAAAAAATCATTGAGGAAACATTCCCGTCTTCATATGTACGTGTCGTGGAAGGCGAAAAGGAAGAGGTTACGGCTCTTATTCATGCTTCCTTCGATTATATCTTTTTTACAGGTAGTGTAGCCGTTGGTAAAGTAGTAGCAAAAGCTGCTGCAGAACGTTTGACACCAGTTGCGTTAGAGCTTGGTGGCAAAAGTCCAGCAATTGTCGATCAAACAGCAAATCTAGAGGTAGCAGCAAAGCGGATTGTGTGGGGTAAATTTACTAATACTGGACAGACATGTGTGGCCCCTGATTATCTGCTTGTACACAAAGACGTTTATGACCGTTTTATGAAAATATTAAAAGAAACAATCCGTTCGTTTTATGGCAAAAATCCTTTAAAAAGCCCTGATTATGGACGTATCGTTAATTTAAAACAATTTGATCGTTTACAGCAAATAATTGTGGACGAACGTGATGCCATTACATATGGTGGACGAATAGATCGGGATGATTTATATATTGAACCTACAATAGTTGAATATGTAAAATGGACAAGTCCATCCATGCAGGAAGAACTATTTGGTCCTATCTTACCTGTTATGATGTATAATGATTTGCCACTTGCCATTCATCAAATCCGGCAATTACCAAAGCCTTTAGCGGCATACTTCTTCTCAGAACATGAAAAAGCCATGCAATACTTTTTAGAAGAATTACCATTTGGTGGGGGATGTATTAACGACACCATCACACATGTTGGAAATTTACATTTACCATTTGGTGGTGTAGGTCCATCAGGTGTGAAAGCATACCATGGCAAAGCGAGCTTTGAAAACTTTACTCACCCGAAATCTATCTTGAAGAAATCTTCCAAGCTGGAGACAAATGTGTTGTTCCCGCCATATAAACAGAAAGTGAAAATTGTGCGCTCAATTATGAAATAGTTTAACAATGGAGGTATCTTCTTGATGCCTCCATTGTAACTATAACCTTACCATGCATAGACAAGTGTTCTCTAAATAACCTTTTCTCGTTATGTCGAAAAATGCCGATTGGTGATTATAAATGAAAATTTGAAGAAAACATGATTTTTTCCTCAAATGAAAGCGGTTTCGTTGAAAAAACACTAGAGAGGCATTTTATTTATCATGAAATAAGTAGTAAAATAAGTTCAATAGAACGTGGGGGATTTCATATTGTCGTTTTTTGTCGATTATTAAGAATGATGACATGAGTGTAGAGATTGATTGGAGGATTATGAAATGTATGCAGAGGAATTGTTAAGTGCATTACCTTTGAAAAAAATAATTGGCGTGCTGCCAGATCAGGTTAGCGATATCGTAGTAGATTCAAGAAGTGTGCAACCAAATAGCATGTTTGTTTGTATCAAAGGGTATACAGTAGATGGGCATGATTATGCGCAAAAGGCTGTAGATGGTGGCGCAACAATTGTTGTGACGGAGCGAGAATTACCGTTAGGAGAGACAATCGCACAAGTGATTGTGAAAGATACAGATCGTGCAGTAGGTTTACTAGCTGCAAAGTTCTTTGATTATCCTTCAAAGGACATAACGATGATTGGTGTAACGGGAACGAATGGTAAAACATCCGTAACAGGAATTATTCAAAATATAATGCATGGTATGGGCGAGAAATCGGCTTTATCAGGCACAATTGGCTTTAATTTAAATGGAATTTTATATGAATCAGCTAATACAACGAGTGATGCGTTATCGACACAACAAATGATTTTCCGTGCAAAAATGGAAGGCTGTCGATTAATGACAATGGAAGTTTCATCACACGGGTTAGCACTTGGACGTTTAGCAGGTGTTGATTATGATATCGCTATTTTTACGAATCTAACGCACGATCATCTTGATTTCCATGGTACGATGGAGGAATATGGCCATGCAAAAGGCTTATTATTTTCCCAACTTGGACAAGATTTAGAAAAAAATAAATTTGTTGTGTTGAATGCAGACGATGCTTGGTCAGAGAGATATGCTGCAATGACACCATTTCCAGTGTGGACATATGGTTTAAAAAATGAAAATGCTGATTTCCGCGCCATTAACTGTGAATATCACGACTATATGACATCATTTGACGTGGAAATGCCTGAAGGAATTTATCGTGTAAAAATGAATTTGCTTGGGGAATTTAATATTTATAATGTATTGGCAGCCATGATTGCGTTTTATGGTAGGGGCTATTCAATGGAGTCCATTATTGAACAAATCGAGCAACTACCGCCAGTCAAGGGTCGTATGGAGAAAGTATGTTCAGATCTACCTGTGCAAATTTTTATTGATTATGCCCATACTCCAGATGCAATTGAAAAGGCAATTCAAGCAGCGCAACCTTATAAAAAGGGCAAGTTGATTTTCTTAGTTGGAACAGGTGGCAATCGTGATAAATCAAAGCGTCCTGCCATGGCTGAAAAAGCGTCTGCTGCGGAATATGTTATTTTAACGACAGATGATCCACGCTATGAAGACTTCGATAGTATTACAGGCGATCTTGCTAAAGGTATGCTTCATGATAATTATGCTTGTATTGGAGATCGTGCAGAGGCAGTGCGCCATGCGATTGAAATTGCTGAACCGGGTGACATGATTATTTTTGCTGGTAAAGGCCATGAGGATTATCAAATTATCGAAAATACAAAATTTCCACATAGTGATGCAGAAATTGCGATAGAAGCAGGCCGATTAAAATTCGTGTGATGAAAGCTAAATTCTTAGGAAACCCTTTTAGTTGTAACTAAAGGGTTTTCTTTTTTGAGATTTCATGTAAAAAGGTTGTACGAAAGGCAAGTCTTCTTTTATTATTATTAAGTATGAAAAAAGGAGAATGACGAGATGAATTCAAATTTAGAACAAGATATACTATCGCGTCGTACTTTTGCCATTATCAGTCACCCTGATGCTGGGAAAACGACGATTACAGAAAAGCTTTTACTTTTTGGTGGTGCTATTCGTGATGCAGGTACAGTAAAAGGTAAAAAAACAGGTAAATTTGCAACATCGGACTGGATGGAGATCGAAAAACAACGTGGGATTTCGGTTACTTCATCTGTCATGCAATTCGATTATAACGGCTCTCGTGTGAATATCTTGGATACCCCTGGTCACCAAGATTTCTCGGAAGACACATATCGTACATTGATGGCTGTAGATAGTGCTGTCATGGTAGTGGATGCTGCCAAAGGGATCGAGGCACAGACTTTAAAGCTATTTAAGGTTTGTAAAATGCGTGGTATTCCTATTTTTACATTTATTAATAAGTTAGACCGTCAAGGGAAAGAGCCGCTTGAATTGATCGAAGAGCTTGAAGAGGTATTAGGTATCAATGCATATCCTATGAACTGGCCAATCGGTATGGGTAAAGAGTTCCTTGGTATTTATGATCGTTACAATAAACGCATTGAGCAATTCCGTACAGATGAAGCGGAACGTTTCTTACCAATTGACGACAATGGGGAGCTTGCTGTGGAGCATCCAATGAAGGTGACTTCTTATTATTCACAAGCAATGGACGATATTTTACTTTTAGATGAAGCGGGGAATGCGTATTCTGAGGAAAAAATTCGTCGTGGGGAATTAACACCTGTATTCTTTGGTTCAGCATTAACGAACTTTGGTGTTCAAACTTTCCTGGAAACCTATTTACAATTCGCACCGACGCCACAGCCAAGAATTACTGAAGATGAGCAGTTTATTGATCCTGTGGAGCATGATGAGTTTTCAGGTTTTATTTTCAAGATTCAGGCCAATATGAATCCAGCACACCGTGATCGTATTGCCTTTGTACGTATTGTTTCTGGTAAATTTGAACGTGGAATGAATATGACGTTATCTCGTACAGGGAAGTCATTTAAAGTCACACAATCTACACAGTTCCTTGCAGACGATCGTGAGACAGTAGATGAAGCAGTTGCTGGTGATATTATTGGTTTATACGATACAGGAACATACCAAATTGGAGACACTGTTGTAGGTGGCAAGAAAACATTCCAATTTGAAAAATTACCACAGTTTACACCAGAATTATTCGTCCGTGTAACGGCGAAGAACGTTATGAAATCAAAGCAATTCCATAAAGGGATTTTACAATTAGTGCAAGAGGGTGCTATTCAATACTATAAAACGCTGCATACAGAGGAAGTTATACTTGGAGCAGTTGGTCAATTACAATTTGAAGTATTTGAACATCGTATGAAAAATGAATACAATGTGGAAGTAAAAATGGAGCCAATTGGTTCGAAAATCGCACGCTGGATTGAAAATGAAGAGGATGTCAAAGAATCAATGTCATCAGGTCGATCAATGCTTGTAAAAGACCGTTTTGACAATCTTGTTTTCCTATTTGAAAATGAGTTCGCTATGCGTTGGTTTGCAGATAAAAACGAAAACATTAAACTTTATAGCCTTTTATAATTATAAAACACGAATCGACAATTTTGCGATTCGTGTTTTTTTGCAAGGAAAAATGACACTGTTTGTAGAATATATACATTATTAGGAAATATAAGTTTCCTTAGAGATAGTATCTCAATAACAGGAGCTTATTTATAAAATAATCTCCTTTTCGGCTATCATAGAAAGGAAGAGGTAGAAAAGGAGTTTGTTTATATGAATATTAGTCATTTTTCTATTAAAAGACCTGTCTTTACGATTGTTACTATGCTTTTTGTCATCATACTAGGCGGTGTATCTTTATTAAAAATACCGATTACGTTAATTCCAGAGTTAAATCCTCCTATTGGAGTGGTTGTCACCTCTTATCCTGGGGCAAGCCCGACGGAGGTAAATGAAAAGATAACGAAGCCATTAGAGGCTACACTTGCCACCTTACCTGGTATCAAAAAAATCCAGTCAACCTCACAGGAAGGCTCCAATTTAATTGTGCTTGAGTTCAACTGGTCCACAAATATGGATGTTGTCCAACTTGATATTTTACAGCGAATTGATATGACCCCATTGCCTAATGATGCTGGCAAGCCTAGTTTCCTAAAATTTGATCCGTCTCAATTTCCTATTATTCAGCTGTCTTTACGTGCGGAAAATAATCAAGTAGATGTACGTGTATTAGCAGAGCACTTAGAGAAGGAACTGCTACGGACAGAGGGTGTTGCCAGTGTGAATGTTTCTGGCAAATTGATTGATGAAATCCAAATAGTATTGGATGAAGCAAAGCTTGTTGAAAAAGGCTTGACTCAGACAGACGTGATGCAAATAGTTCAAGCGAATAATGTGTCTCTTCCTGGTGAGCCTGTTTCAACAGATGATGGCAAAATGCTAACAACACGTATAGTTAGCACATTATCTTCTCCGGAAAGCATTGCCAATTTAATTGTTTCGGTGGACCCTTTAACGGGCAAATCATTAACCATTGGTGATCTTGCAACCGTTGAGAGGACAGAACAACAATCTATTACCACAACACGAGCAAATGAGCATCCAGCAGTTCTTATGTCTGTATTACAGGAATCTGGTGCAAATACGGCAGAGGTTTCTAAGGATTTTCAGAAGGCCTTAGAGACATTACTAAAGAAAGATCAGTATAAAGGTATCACAGCAGATATTTTAATTGATCAAGGTAATTATGTGGATTTAGCGATTAGTAATATTGGCTCTTCCTTACTCTTAGGTGGATTATTTGCGATGTTCATCCTATTTGTTTTTTTACGTAGTGTAAAGAGTCCGATCATCATTGGTATTGCGATTCCTTACTCCGTTATTGTCACGTTTGTTTTGATGTTTTTTGCGGATTTTTCCCTCAATATTATGACATTAGGTGCTCTGGCACTTGGAATTGGTATGCTTGTGGATAATGCCATAGTCGTTATTGAGAATATAGAAAGACATCTAGGACTAGAAAAGGACCCGATAACTGCAGCAAAGGAAGGAACAAAGGAAGTAGCCCTTGCCATTACAGCTTCCACTTTAACCACAATAGCAGTATTCATTCCTGTTATGTTCATCGAAGGATTGATTGGTCAAATATTTACAGAGTTTGCCTTAACAATCTCATTCAGCTTAATTGCATCTTTAGTAGTTGCGCTTACAGTCGTTCCGATGCTAGCAAGTCGACTTTTAAAAATGAAAAACAATAATTTTTATGTACAACGCAGTAAATCACGTTTTTATAGGCATTACAAGGCATCAATTGTATGGGTACTAAAGCATCGAATGCTTATACTGCTTTTTACAGTGGTTTGCTTTAGTCTTTCTTTGTTTGGACTGACTAGAATAGGTACTGAATTTTTACCGCCTACAGATGAGGGATTCACCTCTATAAGTGTCAATCTTGAAAAAGGTGTCGCTGTATCAGAAACAGAAAAGATTGTTAAGCAAATTGAGGAACGTTTAAAGCAGGAAAAGGATGTAGATGTGTATGTTAGTTTAATTGGCGGTACACAACAATCCCAAGCACGTGGACAAACTAGCGCCAACCAAGCTGAGATATATGTAAAGCTTGTCCCATTAGCAGAAAGGCAACGTTCCATTTTTAAATTTGTAGAAGAGCTAGAACAAGATATACAGGGAGAGCTTGAAGAGCAAGCTGAAATTACATTTAATGTATCGACAGCTACAGGATCGTCACCACACACCTTAACATTCCGTTTAACAGATTCCGATGAACAGAGGCTACAGCAAACTGTTAAGAAAGTGCAGCAGGAACTACTAGCGATTCAGCAAGTGACAAATGTCTCTACGGATTTAGATAATACTGTTCAAGAGATTCAAATTGAGGTTAATCGTGAAAAAGCAAAAGACTATGGTTTTGCTCCAGCACAAATCGCTCAAACTGTAAATCAAATGACAAAAGGTCAATTAACGTCCCAATTGATTACTGATGACGGTGCAGTATTACCCGTTTATACAGGTTTTGGGCAGTCATTTAATACGAATATAGATGCTTTAAAAGCCATGCAGCTGCGTTCGCCAGCAGGATTATTTGTAAAATTAGAGGAAGTGGCTACCGTTTCTATACAAGAGGGGCCAGTATCCATTCGTCGTTCTGATCAAGCAGCAGCAGTGGCCTTTTTTGTAGATTATGAAACAAAGGAATCGTTGGGAGGAATCTCTGCAAAAGTAGATAAAGCATTAGAACAAGTTAATTTACCATCTACTACTCAAGTTGTGTTCAGTGGGGACAGAGAGCTCTATGATAGTGCAATTGATGATATGTTACTAGCTGTGATGCTAGCCATCGTGCTTGTATATATTGTGATGGCAGCTCAATTTGAGTCATTTAAATATCCGTTTGTTATCATGTTTACTGTTCCATTAATGATCATTGGTGTGGCGATAGCTATGTTCCTAACAAATACTTTAATTGGTGTAACCTCAGTTATCGGTATCCTAGTACTAGTAGGAATAGTCGTAAATAACGGTATTGTGCTGGTAGATTATATTAATCAGCAAAAGGCAATGGGCATGCCAGCTTATGAGGCAATTTTACTTGCTACCCAAGATCGGCTTCGTCCAATTTTAATGACAGCCTTAACAACTATTTTAGGGCTTTTACCACTCGCACTGGGCATTGGAGAAGGGACCGAGATGAATCAGCCAATGGGGATTGCTGTTATCGGAGGGCTTATGACCTCAACTTTACTGACGCTGTATACTGTACCGATCATTTACAGTTTAATGGATAAAGAAACAAGAAAGATGCACTAGGTTCAAGGGGGAATGGGAGATGAAGGTTCATTTTTTTACAGGTTTTCCTGGTTTCATTTCGAGTCAACTAATTCGAGCATTATTTCAAAAGAAACAAGCACAACAAGTAATTACCATCGTATTGGCAGGTGAAACCATAAAGGCACATAAAGAAAAAAACAAAATATTAGAGGATTTTCCTGACTGTTCGATTCGAATTGTAGAAGGCGATATTACACTACCAAACCTTGGATTAGAAAATCAAATCATCAAAGAAATTGTACCGCAAATTGAAGTGCTTTGGCATTTAGCTGCTATCTATGATTTAGCTGTACCACGTGATATTGCCTGGAAGGTAAATGTTCATGGTACAACAATGGTTAATGATTTTGTTCGCACCTTACCAAATTTACAGCGCTATATGTATTTCAGCACTGCCTATGTGGCTGGTACACGTGAGGGCATACTGCGTGAAAATGAATTAATTCGACCAAGAGCATTTAAAAACAACTATGAGGAAACAAAATATGAGGCTGAGCACCGAGTAGAAGATTTAAAATCGGAAATACCATTGACAATAATTAGACCTGGAATTGTTCGTGGTCATTCCCAAACTGGTGAAACCATTAAATTTGATGGTCCTTATTTCTTCTTAAACTTAGTTGAACGTTTAAAGGGTTTACCTTTTATTCCGTACATTGGTCAAACTTCATCGACAATTAATGTAGTGCCAGTTGATTATATTATAAATGCTTCTACTTTTCTGGTTAGTGAACAGAGTGCAGAAGGGAAGACACTTCATTTAACTGATCCTAATCCTCACCCTGTACAGGAGGTATACCGTACAATGGTGAAACTAGTTACAAATTCTTATCCAAAAGGACGTTTACCATTTACATTGGCTAAGCTTTCATTGCAGATTCCATTTATTCGAAAAAAATTAGGTGTCGAACAAGAAACATTAGATTATTTAACATGGAATGCTTCATTTGATACGACTGAAGCACATCATATCTTACAAAAAGGTGGTATTACATGTCCTGATTTTATACAGACGATGCCAAAAATGATTGAGTTTTATTTAGCACATAAGGAAGAGAAGAGCTATCAAATTCAGATTAAGTAACGAAAAAAACATATAGATATTTTTGTCAGTTGTAAATGATAGTGCTATAATATTTGAAAGAAGATACCTTCGACAATTTGTCAAAGGGGAGTAGCTAACAGGTAATTAACTTTCCCTGGTTTCACATTCGTCAAGACATGGTACAACCATCGGGTGTGATAGTGAATGGCTCTATACGTATGACGTGTAGATTGAAGTACCATAAATAGAAAGGGTACGAATTTACTTAGCGAGACCTTTGCCTGAATTAGGGCAGGGGTTTTTTTCTTTTATACTTGAATGACAGGGTCATTGAGGGTATAGAGAGCTTAGAGGAGGCACTAGAATGGAAGCGATTTTATTACAATATGGCTGGGTATTAATTGTCCTTGTTGTATTAGAGGGATTACTAGCAGCTGATAACGCGGTAGTAATGGCTGTTATGGTGAAGCATTTACCACAAGAGCAGCAAAAAAAGGCGTTATTTTATGGACTATTTGGAGCATTGATATTCCGATTCTCCGCATTATTTGTTATTACTGTTTTAGTGAATTATTGGCAAATACAAGCGGTCGGTGCAGCTTATCTATTATTTATGTCTGCGAAAAATATATATGATTTACGAAAACATAAAGATGAAGAAGAAGCAGCAACCGAAAATGGAGGAAAAAAGGGTTCGGGTTTCTGGTTAACAGTACTAAAAGTAGAGGCTGCCGATATAGCATTTGCTATTGATTCGATGCTAGCAGCCGTTGCAATTGCTGTAACTTTGCCACACTTAGGTGAATTTGATATTGGTGGCATCAATGGCGGTCAGTTCATTGTGATGCTCCTTGGTGGATTTATTGGTGTCATTATGATGCGGTTTGCTGCCCAATGGTTTGTAAAAATATTAAATGATTACCCTTCACTTGAAACAGCGGCATTTCTAATCGTTGGCTGGGTAGGTGTGAAGTTAGTTGTCTTAACATTGGCTCATGAGAAGGTGGGAATATTGCCTAAAGAATTTCCACATTCCACGGCATGGGAGTTAACATTCTGGATTGTCCTAATAGGTATTGCTTTTGTCGGCTATTTAGTCGGTGTAAGAAAGAAAAAATAAGTAGATGAACGTTGGAGGAATAGTTATCACTATTCCTCTTTCTTTTTTTATGTATTTTTTCTATACTATAATCTATCTAGTTGGGCATCATATGTGGGAGGAGTTGTTAAAGTGCCTTGGAAAAAATCNNGTCACACCATTTCAGGTACTTGTTTCTTATTATTTTATAGCTATAGCGATTTCCTTCCTGTTATTACGGCTTCCAGGCGTTCATCAAGAAGGTGTAAAAGTCTCTTTTTTAGATAGCTTGTTTACAGCAGTAAGTGCAGTAAGTGTTACTGGGTTAACAACCATTAATATTTCGGAAACCTATACTACCTTTGGGCTTGTAATGATTCTTGTTATTTTACAGTTAGGCGCCATTGGTATTATGTCACTTGGTACCTTTGTGTGGCTGCTTGTTGGGAAAAAAATAGGCATGCGTGAGCGACAGTTAATCATGATTGATCATAACCAGTACAGTGTCTCTGGTGTTGTTAAATTAATCCGCGAAATTTTAAAAATTTTATTTGGCATTGAATTAACGGGTACCATTATTTTAACGCTACATTTTACCAATTATTTTGATACATTAGAAGAAGCCTTTTTACATGGAATTTTTGCCTCTATTTCTGCTACGACAAATGGAGGATTCGATATAACGGGAATGAGCTTACTCCCATTCCATGATGATTATTTTGTACAGATGGTTACCATGGTACTGATTGTATTAGGTGCTATCGGATTTCCGGTATTAATTGAATTGAAGACTTTTTTGCTTAATCGACGCGAGAATTTCCGTTTTAGTTTATTTACTAAAATCACTACTTCAACATACGCTATTTTATTTATAGTTGGTGCACTTGTCATTTTACTCCTTGAATCATTCCATTCTTTTAAGGAAATGTCTTGGCATGAGGCATTATTTTCAGCAATGTTCCATTCTGTATCAACGAGATCAGCTGGACTGACTACTTACGATGTCACGACTTTTAGTGAAGCTACAGATATATTCATGAGCTTCCTGATGTTCATTGGCTCTTCCCCAAGCTCAGTTGGTGGAGGTATTCGCACCACAACTTTTGCCTTGGCCATTTTATTCTTAATTACCTTTGCTAGAGGAAGAGAGGATATCCAAGTATTTGGACGAGAAATTCATTTGATTGATGTCTTCCGATCATTTGTCGTAATTTTATTAGCCTTTTTCATGGTATTAGTTGCAACCCTTATCTTGCTTATAACAGAGCCACACGCATCTCTTATTCAAATTATTTTTGAAATTACTTCAGCGTTCGGTACATGTGGTATGTCGTTAGGCATAACATCTGATTTATCAGTGGTTGGTAAAATCATTATCATTATTTTAATGTTTATTGGTCGAGTTGGATTAATATCATTCCTTTATACTCTTGGGGGTGGCGGAAGAGGAAAGAAATCAGGCTTCCACTATCCGAAGGAACGAGTAATTATTGGTTAAATTTTTAAAGTATGTGAGGCATTAAGTAAGGAGTAATTCCATCGTAAACCTCATATAAAAGTAAAAAATATTATCTTGTCATAAAATATTCAAAAAATTTAAACTTTTATTTCCTGATTAGATAGATTGTTTTTTGGGCATTTTTTACAAAGTTTTATCAATCTTTATTTAAGGAATTTGACCTATATTGGTAAGGCTGGCTATGAGTACTTAACTAACCGAACAATGAAGCGCAGAAGGAATAAATTTAGCAGTCTTTATTGTTACTATGAGGATTTAAGAATCGTTTAAGTAATAAAAAAAGCTAGTCCTGATAGTTATGACAGGACTAGCGTTTCTTATTAGTTAGAGTAGATTGTTGCAAAGTAAGGTGCTTGACCATGTCGGAAATAGGTTAACAGATAGCCATTTTTTTGTACAATTTTGCCATTTGCAAACTCTTGGTAATCAAGAGCATGAGGGATAATCAAGGTATGCTTAAACAACTCTTTTTCAGTTAACTTAAAGTTAGCAAATTCCTCGCCTGCGATAGCTGGATCTTCTCGTAAAGCGTGATAAAGGGCTTTTTGTTGCTCTTCTGTAGGACGCTCATTCCACCATAGCTTCCGTGGTTGGAACTGCTGAGCCATTAAGTAATCAAGCTGCATTAAACTCTGGACAATGTTTAAATTCACATCATCAATCGTTTCTAAAAACATTAATAAACGACGGAATAAATCCTCTAGCTGATGACCAATACGAGACCAACCTTTTGTTTCCCAATATGTTCCGAAGTTTTGGAAGAAATCAAATGGTGTATCAAAGACCTCTGTAACCAAGTATTCAATCGTATGATCCATACGGTGATCATTCCAATACTTTTCAAGAACATCCTCTGCATGCTTAATACGGACGATATCATCAAATGTTAGAACATTATTTGAAAAGATTTCGTAAGGAGATAGATCCACATAGGTATAGCCAAACTTCTCGGCTTCTAATCGAAGTCCTGTGCCGCGTAAAAGTTTCAAAAATCCAAGCTGTAATTCCTCTGGCCGCATTGCAAAGACATCATTAAATGTTTGACGAAAACTAGCGTAATCTTCCTCTGGTAAACCTGCAATTAAATCTAAATGTTGATCTATTTTTCCGCCATCTTTCACCATAGTAACTGTTCGCTTTAGTTTTTCAAAGTTTTGACGACGTTTTACAAGAGTATTTGTTAAATCGTTCGTAGATTGAACACCTATTTCGAATCGGAACAAACCTTTTGGTGCATTATCATTTAAGAATTGAATGACTTCAGGGCGCATTATATCAGCCGTGATTTCAAACTGGAATACAACACCTGGTTTGTGTTCATCAATTAAAAATTGGAACATTTCCATTGCGTAGCTACGACTGATGTTGAAGGTGCGATCTACAAATTTAATTGTTCGAGCTCCGTTATCCATTAAGAAACGAATATCCTCTTTTATTTTTTCACGGTTAAAGTATCGGACGCCAACTTCAATAGAAGATAAACAAAATTGGCAGCTAAATGGGCAGCCTCGGCTTGTTTCGATATATTGAATTCGCTTACCTAGATAGGGCAGATCCTCCTCAAAACGAAAAGGACTTGGTAATTCGCGCAAATCAATTTTAGGTGGCATAGCGTGAATCTTGACTTTCTCGTCCTCTAAATAACAAATACCAGGAACATCTTCTAACAATATTTCACCGTGGAAATAGCGCAGTAATTGTTTAAATGAAGTTTCTCCTTCACCCATCACAATGAAGTCTACCTCAGGTATTCGACGTAACCAATGGTGACAATCATAAGAAACCTCAGGTCCCCCGAGCAGAATTTTAACATTTGGACAGACAGTTTTTAACATCTTGATAACGTGAATTGTTTCTTCGATGTTCCAGATATAGCAACTAAATCCAACGATATCAGGTTTTTTTTGGAATAAATCTGATACAATATTAAAAGCAGGGTCTTTAATAGTATACTCTGCTATAATTGGATTAAACTCCGGTAAAGCTGCGCCTTTTAAATAGCGCAATGCTAAATTTGTGTGAATATACTTTGCATTCAAAGTAGTTAAAATAGTATTCATGCAATAATCTTCCTTTCAACATCCTATTGTATCAGTCAAGTATCTGACATACAATATAATTCTTTTTACCTATTTATTTTGTGAACGGTTCGTGAAATAATTTAAAATACTTAAATTTACTAAATTTTGTAATAATAGAATCGTGCTGTCATAAAGTATAGTAAAGGCTCAAAATTCGATTTTAGAGGTTTTTTACTCTTTTGAAAGGTTCGGTGAGAAAGTTGAAGCAAAATGATATTAATCAATGTTTTGGAAATCTTATGAAAAGTACTTCGTCACCAACACTTATACTCAATAAAGCAGGGAAAATTTTAAACGTCAATGAGGCTGCTATCAATCTTTTCAATCTTAATTTAACCTATATTGGCTATTTAGCTATGGACGAGCCATCTAATTTTAAATGGACTAAGTTCGTCAAACAGTTACAAAATGATTTACGTTCAGAGGAAATTTTCAATATTCGCACAGTTGGAAATGACTACGAAATGTTATCTTTCAAATGCTTTTATGATCCTAATACAGAGGAAATTGTTGCGCAAATTTCAACATTAAATGATGATGTTGCCCATAAATTATATGTTAGCCAAGCACATGAGAGAGCGCAATCTTTTAATGCCTACGATTACTTACCTTATGCTGTTATTGTTAGTGACGCTAGTGGTATTATTCTTGGGCTAAATAAATATGCGGAAATGTTTCTGAAAGTTGAAAATTCGCAGCTTCTTCATAAAGCGCATCAGCATATATTTGATTCATTTACATTGAAAAAGGGGCAAATTACAACCTACCTTTCTAAGTTAATGGGTGAAAAACATGCAAGCATTCATGTAGTCGATGAAACACAAGTAAGCAGAACTTGCTATTATGAAATTTCAAGTATTTTTGATGAATACAATAATATTATTGTCACTGTGATTAATGATGAAACAGAGAAAAAGCAACTTCAACATAAAGTTGAGCATCAGCAAGCATTAAACGTTGTGGGACAGATGGCAGCGAGTATTGCACATGAAATTCGTAACCCATTAACTTCTTTAAAGGGTTTTACTGAATTACTAAAATTAAATGCTGATGATGAATCACGCATGTATCTCTCTGTTATTGACAGTGAGCTTCAACGGATGGAACAAATCTTATCCGAATTATTAGTATTGTCTAAGCCAACAACGATGAAAGTGGAATTATTAGAACTGGATCATATTGTAAAGCAAGTCATTGAGTTTATGCTACCAGATGCACTCATGAAAAATATTATGATTCAGTATATTTCAACCTCTAATCAAGTCTATATTGGCGGCAACGAGAATCGACTAAAGCAAGTGCTGATGAATTTAATTAAAAATGCAATGGAATCCATGAATAATGGTGGTACGATTACCGTCGAAATGGCAACAAATGACTGTGCGATTGTCGAACTTATGATAAAAGATGAAGGTGTTGGCATGGACAGCACGACACTTCAAAACCTATTCCAGCCTTTTTACACGACAAAATCAACAGGGACAGGACTGGGCCTTGCTTTCGTGAAAAAGGTGATTGAAGAACATGAAGGAGTAATTGGCGTTAGTAGTGAACTACAGAAGGGGACATGCTTCCATCTGCAGTTTCCAATTTACACATTCAATCAGATGGATACAATGGAAGTATCCACAAAAGATTCTGCTTATTTAGTAACATAAAGAAAGTAAAAATGGTTGCATAATGAACAACAAAACCTTCTAAATCATATATTGCTTTTGACAATGCTTTTCTAATGTCGCTATAATGTCATGTATAAAGAGCGAAGTGAGAGGAAAAGAATATGCCGTCAGAAGATCTAAAACAATCTTTAAAATTATATATTGTATTATCACGTGCACTAAAAGCAATTAATGAAACAACACATCAATTATTTCAGGATAATGGTTTAAACCCAACTGAATTTGCTGTTCTAGAACTTCTCTATCATAAAGGAAGACAGCCATTACAGCAAATTGGCAATAAAATTTTGTTAGCCAGTGGGTCTATTACGTATGTCATTGATAAGCTAGAGAAGAGAGGTTACTTATTACGAGTATCTTGTCCTGCTGATCGTCGTGTTACGTATGCAGAAATCACCCCTGAAGGTGAAGCTTTTATGGGAGAGCTGTTCCCAAAACACGAACAGCATTTGCATGAATTAATGAGTGTACTATCCCCAGAAGAAAAAGAGCAAGCTATTACGTTATTGAAGAAAATTGGCCTTTCTATCAAAGACCTATCTTATTAAAAAAGTTGTCTCATTGATTTGAGACAACTTTTTTGTGATCAAATAGAAGGACGATAGACTATGTCTATCGTCCTTAGCATTTTATTATTTTTTAGATATAGTTGCTGCCATATTAAGCATAGCATCTGTTAAATCTTGTTCATCATTATCATGAATAGTTAATTTTGTAATGAGACCATCTTTCTCAAGGACAACCCCAATTACTTTCTCAGTGTCGAAGTCCACAACATAACCCTCGATATTTTGAACATCTTTAAATGCTGCTAATTCCTCAGCAGTTAGAGCTACTGTTTCACCCACTGCGTTCATATAATCTTGCATAGTTGTTTTTACTTCTTCAAAGCTCGATTGTGAAGCTTCAATTGTTTCAATACGCATAAACACTTCGTCATCATCATTGGACACTAACATGTCTTTACCAGGCTCTTCTTGTGTCAGTGTAAAACCAGGAAGCTGTTGTAGTTTATAGCTTTGATCAACACTTGCTGATTCAGTTGCCTTTTCAGTTTTATCTACACCATTTTGGACGTATTTTACATCTTGTTGAGGCTGTTTAGAAGCATCCTCTGTATTTGTATCATTTGATGCAGGTGTATCTTCTTCTTCCTCATTTGATTCACCTGCTGTATCATCTCCAGATGGTTTTTGATCGGCAGCAGTATTTGATGGCTCATTTTGTTGAGCATCTGAATCCCCTGTTTTATCAGATGTATTACAACCTACAACTAATACGGCTGTTAGTAATAATGCAAGAATTGAAACTAATTTTTTTTGCATAAAAAACCCTCCTTTTCTAAATTAAACGTTAGTAAAGATAAAATGTTTCCAAATATTAATGTTATGATGTTAATGGCAACACTAAAAATAATAATAGTACAAAAACGACATGAGCTACAATAACAAGTGGCATACTTTTACGCCATTCATATAAGAAGCCCCAAATAATGCTTGTTACCAATGCAGCAATGACACCAAGCATAAATCCGCTAAGGGCAATTGATACAGCACATAATACTGCGGTAACTATGACAGCCAGCGGTGGGCGCATAAAACGTTTTAACTGTTGTTGGATATAACCACGCCAAAATAATTCTTCACCTATGGCAACGATAAATACTAGTAAAACATAGTGCCAAATATTTTGTGGTCCGTAGCTTGCTAAAAATTTTTGAACGGATTGTACTAAGTTATTATTAATATATGGAGCGAGCCAGTAACCAAAGCGAATAATACCATATGTGATGGTACCGTATCCAATACCAAAGAGTAAAAATTGCCATGTAGGTAATTGATCTTCAATGGAACCAGCTAAGATGGCAATGGCAATACATACTAGTAGAGTGAATGCATACATGTACCAAAATACAGCTTGGTTAGCAAAGGTAAAAGCAAGCATACCATAAACGAATAATAAAGAAAGGAGAAATAGTATTGTTTGTTTCGAATTTGTTAGCATATTCGACCTCCATACCTTAATCTTATCAAAAAAATAGTCCCTTATCATCTATTAAGACAAATAGGGACTATTCAGACTATTAAGCTTCATTAGTATATAAAATTTTATATCGTTTATGATTGACGACCGTTTTTTCTTCAATTTCAAGGGAATCAAAATTCTCCATATATGTTAAGTTAACGATCACCGAATTTTCATTTACCTTTTCTACAATACCTTGGAGACCATTTTTAAACTCGATAATATTTCCAACTTCAGCTATTTTCACAGACAGTCAGCTCCTTCATCGACTAATAATATACAGTTTGCATGAAAAATTGGTAAACGTAAAGCTTTTTTTAAATAATTCATAATTTATTACACAAATGAGGCAAAGAGAGGAATAAAGTTCATGGAAAAATACGAAAATATGCTTAAACAATTACAAAATGGGGAAAGAGAAAGTATTGAAATTCAAAAGGAAGAATTTTACGAATTTCGTGAAATTCTTGTAAAACACCCATTATTTAAACATTATAGAGGTGAGGCCAAGCAAAATGGGCGAATTATCTATACTTATACTGAAACACCTAGAAGTTAATTTGTCGAACATTGTCGTAAGTTAATGCTGTAAGAAATGAAATATAAATGTATAATAATGGTATGATTATTTGTGTGTGGAGGGTTGTATGAATGGTCAATCTACTCTTGAAACAAATGGAACAAACTCGTGAGATGATGATTCGCTCAGGTGTAGAAAACGGGTTACAAAATGCAAAAACCATTCAACTGAGTCGCAGATTAGATCAGTTAATGAATACTTATTATAGACAGATGGCATTTGAAGAAGAAAAAGATCAAGAAGACTAAAAAAGATTGTTCCAGTATTCAGAGTAAAAAACATTTTAACATATATGTTTAAAATGCATTTCAATGGGGAATAACTTACTATGAACACAGCAACATTCTCATTTCCCCCTTTAGAGCAGTGATCCCCCAATCACTTGCTCTCTTTTTTTTGCTTATTCGGTATATATGCCCTACATATAAATTTTAGTACAAGTTGTGGGAAGAGTTTGAATTATTTCATTCCTTCACCTAAACTGAAAAGATATAGAGTTGGACTCTCACGGAGAGTACAGACATTCTAGAACAAAGGAGCATGTACATATGACAAAGAAACGTATTGCATTTATTGGAACTGGAGTAATGGGTGCTAGTATTATTAAGCATTTACTAAAAAATGGTCATGAAGTAACCGTCTATACTCGTACGCAAGAAAAAGCAGAGCCTCTTGTTGCCTTAGGGGCGTCATGGGCAAGCTCACCTGCTGAAGCATTTAAAAATCATGAAATTGCCTTTACAATGGTTGGCTATCCTTCAGATGTAGAGGAAGTATATTTTGGGGAAAATGGCCTCTTCCAAACAGCAGAACAAGGCAATATTGTCATTGATATGACGACTTCAGAGCCATCTTTAGCAAAGAAAATTTATATGTATGCTCAATCCATCGGTGTAGAGGCTTTAGACGCCCCTGTTTCAGGTGGGGATATTGGTGCTCAAAATGGCACTTTGTCTATCATGATTGGTGGCGATCAGGTCACATACGACAAGGTATTGCCAATTATGAAGCAATTTGGAGAAAATATAATTTATCAGGGTGAAGCAGGAGCTGGGCAGCATGCAAAGATGTGCAATCAAATTGTTATTGCCTCTGGTATGATTGGCGTGTGTGAATCACTAGCTTATGGACTAAAGGCAGGATTAGATTTACCTACCGTTTTACAATCGATCTCTTCAGGTGCAGCAGGTTCATGGTCTTTAAGCAATTTAGCCCCACGTATGATAAAAGAAGATTTTGCACCAGGCTTTTATATTAAACATTTTGTAAAGGATATGAAAATAGCTTTAGACGAGTCAAACAAAATGGGCATAACATTACCAGGACTTGCATTAGCCTATGAAATGTATGAGAAATTAATCGCAGCAGGCTATGGTGATAATGGTACACAAGCACTCTTAAAGTATTATAAATAATTCGCGATGGGATTCTGAATAGGAAACCTGAAGGCTCCTTAAATGGGAGACCTTCAGGTTTTTTTGTTTTACTCTTTACCGAAAAGTTGAGAATCCAGTGAGAAGCTGGATGCGCCTGCGAGAGTAAAGTAAAGAGCTATTGCACCTAAAGCTAAATCTAATTCATAACCAGCCAATCCATCTGCCCCGATAAAGCCGATGCTAAGTTTTGCTGTAAAGATCGCCACAATCATTGTAATGGTTAATAAAGCACCAAATATTCTTGTTGCTAAACCTAAAATAATTGCAATTCCACCAACTAATTCAATAATTGCCACGATATACGCCATAAATCCTGGTATACCTAGGCTATCAAAGAAGTCAGCTGTATAGCTAATGCCACCTTGAAATTTTTGAAAACCATGCACTGCAAAAATAACGCCTAGAACGATACGTAAAATTGTTGAACCAATATTTTGCATAATAAAGTAACTCCTTATCTTTTTTTGCTTACAATTCGTAACTTAGTTTATTTTTAAAAACAACTTTTGTCAAGTAACTTAATGTGTTTTTAGAACAAGTTTTTTTAAAAAGTGATATACTCTTAAATAGGAACTAATATACAAAGGGGGGAAGTCATTTGGATCAAAAAAATATTTGTCCGCGATTTGAAAAAGCACTCATGATATTAAATCATCGTTGGAATACGCTACTTATTTATCAGCTATTAGATGGTCCGCAAAGGTATTCGGCCATTAAAAATCAGTTGAATATTAGTAGTCGTGTATTAACAGAACGTTTAAAGGAGTTAGAGACTGAGCAAATAGTGCTACGTACAGTAATTCCATCAACACCAGTTGTCATTGAGTATGAACTAACGGAAAAGGGTTATGCTATTGCACCTGTGCTAAAAGCGATTGAGCAATGGTCCTCTGAATGGGTAACCATAGATATAGAATGATAAAAAGGTATTCAAGCGAGGGGCTTGAATACCTTTTTTGGTTTTACACAGAAAATAAGCGTTCAATTATCGACCATTTGGCAGTTATTTTTCAGTGAATTTACTGTTATATTGTAAATAATATTAATTTTCTTTAAAAAAAGGTATTTTTTATTTCAGAGAGAAATTAATTGTTTATTATAGAGAATGGAGAGGAGGGTTTTATGAAGAAGAGTACAGCTATAGACGTACAACATCGAAGTCAATTAGCCATTTATTTATCATTACCGATACTTTCATGGGCATTTTATGATTTTGCGAATACAATTTTTTCTTCAAATATAAATACAATATTTTTTCCCTTTTACATGGATGAGGTTTTAGGAACAAATGAAGTCATGCAACAAGTTGCGAGCACCTTTATATCTTATGCAAATGCCATTGCAAGCTTGTTGCTCGTTATCTTTTCACCCCTTTTCGGTGTGTGGATTGATAACACAGGTTATAAAAAGAGATTTATTGTATGGTTTGCATCCATATCTATTCTATTTACATTTATGATGGGAATATTTGCTAATGTACAAACCACTGTCAATTACTCTGGTGTGCCTCTTAGTTTATTTTTGGTAGTTGCAAGTTTTGTCATAGCAAAATTTTTCTTTAATTCAAGTTTAGTATTTTACGATTCTATGATGGGTGATCTAGGGACAAAAGAAGAGATGCCACTCATTTCAGGGTATGGTGTTGCAATCGGGTATCTTGGTACACTTTTTGGATTACTTGTTTACTTGTATGTTGGTAACAGCGATTTTCATCGAGCGTTTATCCCAACAGCCATTCTGTATCTACTCTTTTCATTGCCATTATTCTTAATTAATAAAGATACACCGATCCCAAAGTCCCAACGAAAGTCCTTAAAGTTTTTAGATGGTTATAAAGAAATCATTCAAACATTTAAAGATATGAAGCAATATAAAGCAATCTTTACCTTTATGATTGCTTATTTCTTTCTAAATGATGCCATTGCTACAACGATTGCTATGATGGCTGTTTATGCGACAACGATTGTTGGCTTTAGTTCTGGACAATTTATCGTACTTTATTTGGTCTCTACTGTCTCAACAATCATTGGGTCACTTGCCTTTGGGTATATTACGAAATCAATAGGTGCTAAACGTGCCATTACAATTGTTGCACTTATTATGATTGTTGCTCTGGTATTCGCTGTTTTTGCTTCAGCACAATGGATGTTCTGGCTTGCTGGTAGTCTATTTGGTATATCACTTGGCTCAATGTGGGTGACATCTCGGACATATATTATTGAATTATCACCGAACGAAAAACGTGGACAATTTTTTGGGTTGTTTGCTTTTTCAGGTAAAGTATCCTCCATTATTGGTCCAGCTATATATGGAACTGTTACATTATGGATGAAGGATTATGGTACTATTGCTAGTCGTGTAGCATTATCAACGTTGATCGTTATGACTGTCGTTGGTCTATTGGTACATCTAAAAGTTAATGATAAAAATGGAAATAGCAAGTAGGAGAAATGTATTGCCTATGATACAATTGAATTATAAACAGATGTAGAGAAAGGAGCGGGGTTGCATTGGAACATAAAGGAATATTATTAGAAAGTGGCACAAATGAGCTAGAGATTGTTGAATTTGAAGTAGCAAACAATAAGTTTGGCATCAATGTTATTAAAGTAAAAGAAATTATTCAACCGATCCCAGTAACGTTTATCCCACACGCGCACCCGCATGTAGAAGGAATCATTCAATTACGAGGTGAGGTACTACCTGTTGTAGATATGCTACGAGTATTAGGAATTCAAGGTGCTGAGCGTAATCCACAACAAAAATATATTGTCGCAGAATTTAATAAACAACGTGTCGTTTTCCATGTAGATAATGTAACACAAATTCATCGTATTTCTTGGAATCAAATCGAAAAGCCTTCAGATATGTATCAAGGGGGTACATCACAAGTAATTGGTGTGATTAAACAGAATGAGCAAATGATTCTATTACTAGATTTCGAAAGAATTATGGTGGATATCAATCCTGCATCAGGAATTAGTGTGGAATCTGTTAAAAAGCTCGGTAAACGTGAGCGATCTGGAAAGCGAATTTTAATTGCAGAAGATTCACCGTTATTACGTAAATTACTGTTTGATACTATGAGTGAAGCTGGTTATGACAATGTTGAATTCTTTGAAAATGGCCGCGATGCTTATGAATACTTAGAGGGAATTGCAAAGAGTGGTAGTGACATAGCAGAGCATATTCAATTGGTGGTAACGGATATTGAAATGCCACAAATGGATGGCCATCATTTAACACGAAAAATCAAAGAGCATCCCGATCTTCAAAAGCTTCCTGTTATCATTTTTTCAAGTCTAATTACAGATGACCTTCGTCATAAAGGTGATCAAGTAGGGGCTGAGGATCAAATAAGTAAGCCAGAAATTGCAGAGCTCATTTTACGTGTTGACCAACTTATTCTGTAATCACCATGGCTTACATGATACTTCTCAATTTTAATAATGGGTATCCTGCAAGTATAAATAAATGAAAGTAAAGTCGGATGCCTTAATTAAGAGGGTCCGATTTTTTTGTATATGTCCAAATATTATGAACAAAATAAATGGTAGATGCTTGAAGGATGTGATTATTTGAATGAATTAAAAACAGCTATTATTGATATCGGCTCCAATACTATACGATTAGTATTATATCAATATGATAATGAAGAGGGACTTCGTGAGCTTGGAAATATTAAGACGGTAGCACGTTTGCGTACATATTTACAGCCCTCAGGAGAGATGTCTGATGAAGGTATTCAAGTGTTATCAGAAACTTTATTAACATTTAAAGCCATGCTTGAGGATTTTGAAGTAACAGATGTAAAAGCTGCTGCTACTGCGGCTATTCGACAAGCCACTAATCGAGACAAAATTATAGAGGAAATGAAAGAACGGACTGGTATCCAAATAGAGCTTTTATCAGAAGAGGAAGAGGCCTATTTTGGCTACGTTGCTGTTGCCTACTCCATGGGTACGAAATCGGCCGTAACAATCGATATCGGTGGTGGTAGTACCGAAATTACGCTGTTTGAAAATAAAGAAATTCAGCAATCACATAGTTTCCCTTTTGGGACAGTTTCTTTAAAGCAACGTTTTGTAAAAGGTGACATTATCAATAGTAGTGAGAAAAAAGAGCTTCTTGCCTTTGTCAAAGAGCAGTTCCAAACACTCCCTTGGATAAAAAATATTGCTCTACCTATTATCGCAATTGGTGGTAGTGCGCGGAATATTGCTCAAATACATCAACAAAAGCATGATTACCCTATTGCCAGCGTACATGGTTATGAAATGACAAAGGAAAATTTGGATGATTTAAGCTTATTTTTAGGGCAATTAAGCTTTCAGGAATTGAAACAATTGGATGGTCTCTCATCTGACCGCGCAGATATCATTGTTCCTGCATTAGAGGTATTTAGAGTGTTGATGGAGGTAGTTGGTAGTGAGACCTTCCAACTGACAAAGCGAGGGTTACGTGAGGGACTCATTATTCAACGGATTTTGCAAACAGATACACAGGCGTTTGATAAATATAATGTATTTGAAGGAAATGCTAGAAGATTAGCACGTCAGTATGGTCGGAGTGAAGTGGAAGTAGATTATTTAATGCATTTAGCAGACCAACTGTATCGTGAATGTTGTCATTTAGGCTACTTGCAATATCATCCAGAAGATTTGCATTTATTAGCAAAAGCGGCGAAGGTTTTTAATATAGGAGAGTATATCGAATTAAGCTCTTCAAGCCAACATACTTTTTATTTAATTGCGAATCAATCCATTGATGGTTTAAATCATTTAGAACGAGTAAAACTAGCACTTCTTGCCTCCTATAAAAATAAAGATTATTTCGAACGATTTGCTGCTCCATTTGCTACATGGATGAGTCGGGAGGAACATCGTAAAATAAGAGATTTCGGAGCGTTATTAAAATTTGTCTATGCATTAAATGTTTCAAAACGCAATATAGTACATGCTATTGAAATGCACACCGAAGAAGATCATGTTCAGCTTAATATTTATGTAAAAAAGAATGCTGCGGCTGAAAAGTATCAAGCCAATCGACATAGAAAGCATTTAGAACGTGCATTAAAAATCCCAATGAAGATCAATTTTATTGAAGAAGGGTGGAACAATGGATGACAACTGAAGTAACGAAAAACGAGCTACATGGGGAAGAGTTCTCCGAAAACTACAATCTATTGTTAGAGGAAATTGCAAAGCCTCAATATTATAATAATCGTGAATTAAGCTGGCTTGCCTTTAATGAACGCGTGCTAGAGGAAGCAGAGGATATTAATAATCCTCTGCTCGAGCGTTTAAAATTTTTAGCTATATTTAGTTCCAATCTAGATGAATTTTTTATGGTTCGTGTTGCAGGCTTACAGGACCAGGTACGTGCTGGTTTTCATAAGCCCGAAAACAAATCTGGCTTAACGCCGAAGGAACAGTTGGCCAAAATAGCAGAACGCACACAAGCATTAGTGCGTCGACAAACTGAGGTGTATAGACATTTAATCTATGATTTACTACCTCAACATAATGTACATATTGCGGACATGAAAGATTTAAATAGCAAGCAAAAATCATTTATCAATGAAATGTTTGCAGAAACTATCTTCCCTGTTTTAACCCCTGTTGCAGTGGATGCATATCGTCCTTTCCCAACTTTGCTTGGTAAAACTTTGAATTTACTAGTGCTGTTAGAGCAGGATGAGTCAGATCTTGAAAGTCGTGAAAAAGTGGCGATTGTCCAAGTTCCATCTGTGTTAGATCGCTATATAAAAGTACCGTCCGAAGAAGGTAAGACAGTTGTAGTTTTATTGGAGGATGTGATAGTAGCGCATATTGAAAAGCTGTTTTATGGCTATAGCGTAAAATCAGCACAAGCCTTCCGCTTAACAAGAAATGCAGATTTAACTATCCATGAAGAAGGGGCTCGAGATCTTCTCGTGGAGATCGAAAAAGAGCTGAAAAAGCGAAAGTGGGGAGTAGGAAGCCGTTTAGAAGTTCGAGTTGGAGAAATGAACGAGGAAGTGCTGCAATACTTACTAGATGAATTCGAAATAGAAGAATCGGATGTATTCCATATTGATGGTCCTTTGGATTTAACGTTTATGTTCTCTTTTGTGAAAGGTATTTCAGTAGGTCGTGAGCATTTAGAATATGAAAGCTTTATCCCACAGCCACCTTTAGATTTACAGTCTGACGAAAATATTTTTGAAAAAGCACTTCAACAGGATATATTTTTCCATCATCCATATGAATCTTTTGCCCCTATTGTTGATTTTATTTCTGAGGCCGCTGTCAACCCGAATGTGTTGGCTATAAAACAGACATTATATCGAGTAAGCGGAAATTCACCGATTATTCAAGCGTTAAAGCTTGCCGCTGAAAATGGTAAACAAGTAACGGTATTAGTGGAGCTAAAGGCTCGCTTCGATGAAGAAAACAATGTGCACTGGGCAAAACAATTAGAACAAGCAGGTTGTCTTGTGATCTATGGGATGAATAATTTAAAAACGCACTCAAAAATCACGCTAGTCGTAAGTCGTCGTAACGGCAAAATTGAACGTTTTGTCCATTTGGGTACAGGAAATTATAATGATGCAACTGCAAAAATTTATACGGATATGGGCATAATAACGACAGATAAAGAGTTTGGCATTGATGCGACAAATTTCTTTAACTACTTAAGTGGCTATACAGAAAAGCCTACCTTTAATCATTTAGTCGTTGCACCATTTGATATACGCGATGAGTTTATTCGGTTAATGGATGAGGAAATTGCCTGTCATAAAAAATATGGAAATGGTTTTATTCGTGCAAAAATGAATTCATTGACAGACAAAGATTTAATGATGAAGCTTTATGAGGCATCGATTGCAGGTGTAAAGGTCGAGCTTATTATTCGTGGTATATGCTGTATTAGACCAGGAATCCCAGGTATTAGTGAGAACATTACTGTAACAAGTATTGTTGGTCGTTTCCTTGAACATTCTCGTATTTATTGGTTCCATCATAATGGGGAAAATAAAGTATATTTATCCTCTGCAGATATGATGACACGCAATATGATTAAACGTGTAGAAATTTTATTCCCTGTATATGCAAGTGAAGCAAAAACTCGTATTATTGACATAATGAATGCACAATTAATGGATACTGCCAAAGCCCGTATTCAAGACTCTAATGGTAAGTATCATTATAAAGAGTTTGATCGTAGCGAAGATCCATTAAATAGCCAGGAAATTTTCTTGAAGGATGCATTAAAGCCTACGCTAGACGAAGAATAGAGCAAACACGCTACTTAGTGAGGGATAGAATGAAAAAATGTAGAGAAAATGTAGCGCCATTTGCAGAATATCAACAGCTCATGCAACTGAATCCATTTGATGCAATCATTTGTTTGAGACAAGTTGATAAGACAGTGTTTGAGGTCGTTGAATTTAATGAAAAGCTATCGTCAATGATTGAGCTGGAGGATATAACAGCCAAAAACGCTGAGAACTTTTTTACTAAGCAATGCTGGCTGCAATTGTCGGGATTTCTAATTCAAGAAATCAATAAACAGCATACTCTAAAATTAGGTAACGGTCTTCAAGAGAAAACATTTATGCTTCATGTTCAGCACTTTTCTGAATCAATAGTTGCCATTATTCTTCGAGCGACACAATTTGAAGAAAATCCCTATTTACAGTTCATTGAACAACATATAAGTCCAGTGTTAACGACAGATTTACAAGGTCGAATAATTCATCAAAATATTGCTGCTACTGCTACACTATCGAGAGAGCAGCACAGTCTAATTGGACTAGATATTTTTTCATTACTCGAAAGTAAATATCTCAATGAGTTTAAACTATTATTTACCAAAACAATCGAAGGTTCAGCGTTTGGCATGCCTAAATGCTTATTGAAAGGTGATTTACTAAGCAAAGAGCCCTTTTATTTAAGAACGCATCCAACCTATTATAATGGAGAAGTTGTGGGTGTCCACCTATTTGTTAAAGATGCTAATTCATTTATGAATGATCATGAAGCATTCTATTACCTAGCACTAATGGATGAATTAACAGGTATTTGGAATCGAAAAGCTTTTAAGGAGCATTGGCTACAGCATTTAAATGATAAAAAGCAAGAGCATAAGCAAGCCGCTCTTATTTTAGTTGACATTGACCGTTTTAAAAAGTTTAATGAATCCCTTGGCGAGAGCAAGGGAGATGATTTGATGCGTATGTTTAGTCATAGGTTACGGGAGCTTTGCTACTCAAAGTGTTCGCTATATCGATATAATAGTGATGAGTTTATTTTTGTGCTAAAAGATGCAACCATCCAAAAAATTGAACGAACTGCAAACTTGATTATGGACGTATTAAAACAGCCATTTATGATAGATGGACAGGAATATTTTATTAGCGTATCGATTGGGATTTCACTTAGCCCAGCAGATGGTAAAGATATCGAGACACTTGTACGGAAAGCAGATAAAGCTTTATTTTCTGTTAAAGAACATGGTCGTTCACATTATCGCTACTACCGTGAAGATATGACGGCCATTTTTCCAAACGAAGCATTAATGGAGGCACATTTACGTCGAGCAATTGAATTTAATGAGCTAAGTCTTCATCTACAACCGCAAATGGATTTAGCAAATAATAGCATCAATAGCTTTGAAGCATTATTACGATGGAATAACCGTAAATTTGGTTTTGTATCACCAGCGCAATTTATTCCTATTGCGGAAGCCTCAGGGTTGATTATTGAAATCGGTGATTGGATTATTGATGAGGTATGTCGTTACCAAAAAGAATGGCAATCGAAAGGATATCGTCCTGTACGGATTGCAGTCAATATATCCCCAAAACAGTTTAGAAAAGAAAATTTTGCCCGAAAAATTAAAACAACTTTAAAGAAATATGGTGTACCGCCTGAATTATTAGAAGTAGAAATTACCGAAAGTTCCATGACAAATGTACATGAAACATTTTCGATTCTTACAGAACTGAAGCAATTAGGTGTTTATGTGTCTGTGGATGACTTTGGGACAGGCTATTCCTCATTAAGTTATCTCAAGCGTTATCCGATTGATATTATTAAAATTGATCAGTCATTTATTGCAGATATAGCGAAGGATGACAAAAATGAAGCCATCATAAAAGCCATTATTTCGATGTCTCATAATTTAGGATTAGAGGTCATTGCTGAGGGAATTGAAGAACCAATACAAGTTGATTTTCTCAAACGCCATCGTTGTCAAAAAGGGCAAGGCTATTTGTATAATAAACCATTACCAGTTGAAACGATTGTACAACAATATTTTGTAAGCTAGAAAACGGGTAGCACTTTCATCACAAAATAGATGAAGTGCTACTTTTTTATTTGCCGTATTTAAGACCGTTTAAGACAATTGCTGTGAATTGCGCCATTTCAGAGGCTAGGTCAAAGTCTTCACTATGTATCAACCAATCATAGACATTCGCACGCATACAGCGCTGAATAAGTGTTTGTATGGTAGCAGCAGAAACATCTTGTCTAAATTCCCCATGTTGAATTCCTTCCTCGATATATGTATTCATTATCTGAAAAATCTTACGTTGTGGATTGATTAAATAATGATCCTGTTCTACTTGGTTTGTCATAGCAGCCGTATATACTGTACGTAATAAATCCTTTCCCACAATATTGGTTAAATATCTCATTTGCTCTTGATACACTAAGAGTATTTTTTCACTTGCTGGTAATGTGGGATCAATATTTTTTTCAACTGTACGATAAAAATTATCAAGCTCCTTAAATTTTTCTAAAATAACATCATATTTAGATGGGAAATGTGTATAAAATGTACCCTTTGAAACATTACATGCCTTTGTAATTTGTTCAACAGAAACATGTTCATAACCATGCTTGTTAAATAAATCTAAAGAAGTTTTCAATAATTTTTCACGTGTTTCTAATGCCTTTTTCTGTCTGCTTGTGAGTGTTTCCATTGGTAGCTAATACCTCCTATATTAAATATTGTAAAATATCTTTTGTAAAAAATATTCTGAAAATATTAATTTTTTAATTGACGAGATGGATTTCGATTGATTATGATTTAAATGACCGAAGTCAATGACTGCGGTCAATGATGTTATCTCGTTACTAATGTTACTTTAAAAAATGAAAGTTGGCTAGTATATCATCAAGTTTTCTGTTGTATTTTCAAGGAATGGGGAGGTCACAATGAAGAAAAAATTGGGTTTTATTGGCTTAGGGAATATGGGTTTACCGATGGCTATTAACTTATTAAGAGCAGATTATCAGGTATATGGTTTCGATACGAATGCGGAAGCAATGGAACAATTCGCAGCAGCAGGTGGTTTCGGCCTTGAGACAGCTATGGATATTGCGAAAAAATGTGATGTTATTATGACAAGTTTGCCTACCCCTCAGGTTGTAGAATTGGTTTATCAATCAGAGCAAGGAATTTTACAACATGCAAAGAAAGGGTGCCTGCTGATTGATTTTAGTACTGTTAATCCCGAATTGAATGATACGTTACATACAGAAGCTATAGCTTTGGGATTACGTTATTTGGGAGCGCCTGTCAGTGGGGGTGTCATAGGGGCTATCAATGCGACATTAACTATTATGGTTGGTGGTGGCACAGATGATTATATAAGTGCTAGCGAAATATTCAGAATAGTCGGTAAAAATATTTATCATTTAGGCACATCTTCAAGTATAGGAACGCGAATTAAATTACTCAATAACTTAATGATTGGCTTTTACACAGAGGCAGTCGCTGAAACGATTGTACTTGGCGAAAAAATGGGTATTCAGGCAGACACGCTCTATGAAGTATTAAATAATAGTTATGGACAAAGCCGTATTTATGAACGTAATTATTTGGAATATATGAAAAATGATAATTATGAGCCGGGCTTTTCGACAAGTCTACTATTAAAAGATTTGAAGTTAGCTAAGGAAATGGCGGATGAAGCAGGCGTATCGCTGCGAATCGGCGAAAAGTTAGTGGATCTTTATAGTGAAATTGCTCAGCAGGGCTATGGAGAAAAAGATATGTCTGCAGCTTATTTAAGTTTAAAAGAAAAATGTAAACTAGAACAATTTTAAGAGGAGGAAATGGATATGACAACGACACAAGAGGTTAAAACATTAACACATTTTATTGGTGGCAAATTGGTTGAAGGAAAAAGTGGCCGATTCGGTTCGGTATTTAACCCAACAACAGGTGAAGTCATTGCTAAGGTACCCCTTGCAACAGTAGAGGAAACACAAGATGCAATCGAGCAAGCTCAAGCAGCATTTCCGGCTTGGCGTGATACATCAGTGGCTAAGCGTGCAGAAATTGTATTAAAGTTCCGTAACCTTATCACTGAAAATATGGAAGAGCTATTACAAATCATTTGTACTGAAAGCGGTAAAACGATTGAAGATGCCAAAGGTGAGATTACACGAGGACTTGAATCTGTTGACTTAGCCATTGGTGCGCCACATTTAATGAAAGGAGAATACTCCGTAAATGTTGGAGGTCAAATAAATGCTTATTCTGCAAAATATCCATTAGGGGTTGTGGCAGCAATTTCTCCATTTAATTTCCCCATCATGGTGCCTCTAGCACAAACGAGTATGGCCATTGCTGTAGGAAATGCGGTTATTTTAAAGGCATCTGAGCGTGTGCCAATGACTTCATTATATGTTAGTGAGCTTTGGAAGAAGGCGGGATTGCCTGATGGTATTTGGACAGTAATCAATGGTGATAAAGATGCGGTCAATGAACTTTTAGAAAACCCAGCTGTGCAAGCGATTTCATTTGTTGGATCAACACCAGTAGCTAAATATATTTATGAAACAGGATCAAAGTACGGTAAACGTGTCACGGCTCTTGGTGGTGGTAAAAACAATATGGTCGTGATGCCAGATGCGGATCTTGAACAGGTTGCTAATGCCTTTATTGGTGCAGCTTATGGAGCAGCATCCCAACGTTGCATGGCAATATCTACTATCATGCCTGTGGGAAAGGATACTGCTGATCGCCTAGTGGATATTCTTAAGGAAAAAATTTCTAATCTGAAAGTAGGCCCATATACAAACCCTGATTCAGATTTTGGCCCTGTTATTTCTCAGCAATCAAAAGAAGCAATTCTTACTGCAATTAATCGAGGGGAAGCCGAAGGAGCTTCAGTAATTTGTGACGGACGAGAACTTGATATTGTCAAAGAGTCTAAAGGGTTCTATGTAGGGCCTACATTATTAGATCATGTAAAGCCAGGCATGGAAGTTTACGAGCAAGAAATATTTGGTCCAGCTCGCAATGTTGTTCGTGTAGATTCCTTAGAGGAAGCTATTACACTTATCAATAAGCATGAGCTAGGTAATGGTGTCACAATCTTTACGAATGATGGATTAGCAGCTCGAAAATTTACAACAGAAATTGATGTTGGCATGGTTGGTGTCAATGTACCAATTCCAATTCCTGTTGGCTACCATAACTTTGCAGGCTTTAAAGGATCTCGTTTTGGTGAGGGGCATATGTTTGGCCCAGATCAAGCACGATTCTTTACAAAAACTAAGACAATTTCAGAGCGTTGGATGGCTGGCAATGCCTCCTCAGCATCCACGTTTTCATTCCCAAGCAATAACGACTAATAAAACCTAGAGCTGTAGAGTTATACAGCTCTTTTTCTAAAAAAGGGGATGGGTGGGGTGTAAATGTTAGAGTATATTGGTCTTTTTGGTAGTTTAGCATTATTAGTTTATTTAACAATGAAGGGTGTAAATCTACTTATTTCAGCACCGTTAACTGCGCTGTTAGCAGCCTTAACAAACGGTCTTGCATTTTTTCCTCAAACAGCTGATAAAGATCAGGCCAACTTTCTAACGAGCTATATGGATGGATTCACCGGATTTGTTGGTTCATGGTATTTAATGTTCATGGCGGGCGCCATTTTCGGCAAAGTCATGGAGGACACAGGCGCTGCAGATAGTGTCTCTAAATGGATTGTAGAAAAAATAGGGGTGAAATATGCCACATATGCTGTAGTTTTAGCTGCAGCAGTACTCACATATGGTGGTGTTTCAGTTTTTATCGTAGCCTTTTCAGTTTATCCAATGGCTATTAGTTTATTTAAACAAGCAAACTTTCCACGACGTTTTATTCCTGCTGCACTGGGCCTAGGTTCTGTCACATTTACGATGACATCAGCAGGCTCACCTGAGATTCAAAATTGGATACCAATTCCATATCTTGGTACAACTCCATATGCAGGTTGGCAAGTTAGTATTGTCGTGGCTATTTTTATGGCCGTTGGTGGCTCGCTTTGGCTGAATTGGATGATTAAACGCGCTGTTAACAATGGGGAAATTTTCATTGAGCGCTCCACCGATCCAGTAGCTGATGAAACAAGAAAGCTTCCGAGTCCCCTTTTGAGTCTCATACCATTATTAGTTGTTTTAGTCATTTCTTATATTTTCCATGATTCACTTGGAACCTCTGCTTTAATTGTAGCCTTAACTAGTGGCTGTATCGTTGCTTATTTAGTGAGTTACAAATATGCAAAGTCAGTTGGCGCAACATTAGCAGCAGGTGCAATGGGTGCTATTATTGCCATTGCAAATACGGCGGCTGTTGTCGGCTTTGGTGGGGTAGTAAAAGCAACACCATCCTTTGTTGCAACTGTTGATGTAATGACCAATATCCCTGGCAGTCCGCTGATTGGAGGAGCCTTAGCAATTGCGGTTATTGCTGGTTTAACAGGTTCAGCATCAGGGGGACAAACAATTGCTATGCCCTTACTAGCACCGCATTATATCGAGATGGGTGTAGATACAGAGGCGTTGCATCGGACAATCGCTATAGCATCTGGTTCCCTAGATTCATTGCCGCACGGAGGATATGTTGTGACAACCATCAATTCAGTATGTAATGAAAAGCATAAGGATGCATATATGCCATTTGGAGCTTTGACGGTTATTATCCCTATCATAGGTACAATACTTGCAATCATATTATTCTCATTAGGGATGTAGGAGGGATGAAGTATGCAAGGAAAAACGGTTTTTATTACAGGGGCAGCTCGTGGTATTGGTCTTGCTATGGCACAAGCATTTGCTGAGCAAGGGGCTAATGTTGTGATATCAGATAAAAATGAACAGCTTCTTGAGGAAGCCGTCGCACAATACCCCTCTTTAACTTCCTATATATGTGATGTGACAGAAGAACAAGCCATAAGAGAAGCCATTGATTTTACGATTAATAAATTCTCAACATTAGATATTTTAATCAATAATGCAGGATTTCAACATGTGTCGCTTATTGAGGATTTTAAGACAGAAATTTTTGAGTCAATGCAAAAAGTGATGGTCGTTGCTCCCTTTGTGGCGATGAAGTATGCGTTACCACATATGAAGAAAAATCAATTTGGTCGTATTATCAATATGGCCTCCATCAATGGCGTCATTGGGTTTGCTGGGAAGGCGGGATATAATGCAGCAAAGCATGGTGTGATTGGGCTTACTAAGGTAACGGCACTAGAGGTGGCGACAGAGGGAATTACGGTAAATGCTATTTGTCCAGGGTATGTTGACACGGAATTAGTACGTAATCAGTTTATGGATTTAGCACAGACACGGGGTATTCAAGTGGAAGAAGTTCTTGAACAAGTGTTATATCCACTTGTACCGCAAAAACGTTTACTTGATGTCTCAGAAATTACAGGACTTGCATTATATTTAGCAAGTGATGTAGCAAAGGGGTTAACCGGCCAGGCCATACTATTAGATGGTGGCTATACAGCTCAATAGCTTAGGAGGGAAAATATGATTCAAACAAAAACCATCTTTACTGTTCATTCTCCAGGAACGATTGTATATGGTCGAGATTCATTTGAAGAAGTAGGAGAGTATGCGAAAAAACTAGGTTCAAAGGCATTAATTATTAGTGATCCAATTATGGACAGTTTAGGCTTTATCAAGAAATGCCATACACTGTTAAAGACCCAAGGGATAGACGTCGTTTCATATATAGGGGTGACAACTGAGCCAGATGATACGTATGTTGCAGAGGGATTGCAGCTTTTGCAGAAAGAAAACTGTGATGTCATTATTTCTGTTGGTGGTGGTAGCTGTATTGATACGGCGAAGGCGATTGCAGTAGTGGCTACAAATGGCGGCTACATAGGAGATTATATGAAAATGGCAAAGGTTGCAGCTGAAGCACCAATTCCACACATTGCGATACCAACAACAGCAGGTACAGGCTCTGAAGCAACAGATGCCACTGTTATTACCAATACAAAAAGTGATGTGAAAATGATGATTAAGCAACCAGCTTTTATGCCCACTATAGCGATTGTTGATCCTATTTTAACCATTACCTCACCTCCAGCAATTACCGCAGCAACTGGAATAGATGCATTGAGCCATGCCATTGAGAGCTATTTATCACGTTTAGCTCATCCTTATTCGAATGTGCTCGCCTTATCTGCTATGGAATTAATTGTGAATAACATCATAAGGGTTTATGAATATGGAGATGATGTTGATGCTAGGGAAGCGATGTCATTGGGTTCGATGCAGGCAGGGCTGTCATTTTCTAATGCTTCTGTTGCCCTTGTACATGGAATGTCCCGTCCGATTGGGGCACTTTTCCACGTACCGCATGGCATCTCCAATGCGATGCTTTTACCAGCTGTACTAGATTATTCAAAAGACGCTTGTATAGATCGATTGGCAGATTTAGGACAATTTTTTAATAAAACAAAAGAACGTCTATCGCAAGAGGAGCTTGCTCAGCTTGCTATTATGTCCATTAAAGATATGTGTAAGTATATGAAAATTGGCAATTTAAAGCAGTGGGGAATCGAGGAGCATGCTTATTATCAGGCCATTCCTAAAATGGCTGAGGATGCACTTGCAAGTGGGAGTCCTGGTAACAATCCGAAGATACCAACTTTAGAAGAGTTAATGGAGCTATATAAAATTGCATATACGTATGAGTTTTAATGATATTGGAGAGCTATTCATTGAATGGCTCTTTTATATTTTTTCAGAAAATAAACTCGCATTCTATAGAATTAATATGACATATTCGAGAATATATAGTAAACTTTTAGTGAATCACCATTCATTTTTAACAAAGGGGGAAATGGAATGTTGCAAGGGAAAACGATTATTATTACGGGTGGATCAAGTGGTATGGGGCTGTATATGGCAAAGCAGTTCGTAACTGAGGGAGCTAATGTTGTCATAACAGGTCGTAACGAAGAACGATTAGCAGAGGCAAAGAAATTTATAGCTGAGGCTGGTCCCTCTATTGAGACATTCCAAATGGATGTACGTGTACCTGAGCATGCTGAGGCTATGCTCGCATTTGCTATTGAAAAATTTGGTCAAGTGGATGGGCTTGTGAATAATGCAGCAGGTAACTTTATTGTACGTGCAGAGGATTTATCACCGAATGGCTGGAAGGCTGTTGTAGATATTGTATTAAATGGTACATTCTATTGCTCTTCAGCAGTAGGCAAGTATTGGATTGAGAATAAGATCAAAGGGTCTATATTAAATATGGTAGCGACGTATGCTTGGAATGCAGGAGCAGGGGTGATCCATTCAGCTGCAGCAAAAGCAGGGGTACTATCATTGACGAGAACGCTAGCTGTTGAGTGGGGGAAACAGTATGGGATTCGGGTTAATGCTATTGCACCAGGTCCGATCGAGCGTACTGGTGGAGCCGATAAGCTTTGGGAATCAGAAGCAGCGGCAGCTCGTACACTAGATTCTGTTCCACTAGGCCGTATAGGAACACCAGAAGAAATTGCTGATTTAGCTACATTTATGATGTCTAATAAAGCAAGTTATATGAATGGAGAATGTGTAACTTTGGATGGTGGGCAGTGGCTCAATCAATATCCATTCTAAAAATCTTTGCATAACGAATAGCTGGGTTGACGCATACTAAGGGTAAAGAAAGGAGTTTTGCCGATGGGTATGTGGTTAATACCAGCAATTATTGCCATTGTGATCATTTCTGCTATTTCGTTTGTTTATACATTAAAAATAGCTAAAATGACCTCTGAACGGAAATCTGAAAATGATACCCCTATTTCAGAAACAGTTGAAGAATATGCAACGATGTTGAACCCAATTGTTTGGGTCTATGCAATTTTTTTACTTTTTTTAGGGATCATGATTTTTTATTACTGGAGTAAGGCTGGCTATTAGTTAAGAACCATCTTCATTCGGTCACGAAAAACTTGACTGGATGAAGATATTCTAAGTTTTTGCTGTAAAGGCTAAAATAATTCATTGTTCATGAAAAACTCTTCTCGGCCTGGTCATGGTCATACATAGAAAAGTTGTGATATGATGAAAGGGAAGGACTGTTCTACACAGTGAGGACAGAAAAGGAGAAGAAGTTCATGATTTCAACTAACAGCAAAGACTTATTAGCAATGCCAATTAGTGATTTTATCATTTCCTCTGAAAAAGTTGCGCATGTACAAAGTGGAAATAGTGCGGAACATGCACTCCTTGTACTAACACGTACAGGGTACTCGTCCATACCTGTATTAGATTTGAAATATCGACTTCAAGGTTTACTTAGCATGAAAATGATTACCGAATCGATTCTTGGACTTGAGCATATTGAATATGAAAAGCTACCTGATATTAAGGTTGACTCTATTATGGAAAAAGAGATCGCTGTATTGAAGCTGACGGATACTTTCCAGCGTGCTTTGGATTTAGTTATTAACCACGCCTTTTTATGTGTAGTGGACGAAGATGGTACATTCGCAGGGATATTAACAAGACGTGTTATTTTAAAGCAATTGAAAAAATATATTTATCAAAAAGAGTAGTAGCTTAAGAGGGAACTCAGATGAAAATCATGAGGCCCTCTTTGCTTGTATTGGAGGTTTACAGATTGATGGCAACAGAGGCAGAAATTTTAAAAATCTTAGCTGAAGAACGCAATATGCGGAAAGCAGCAGAACGTCTATTTTTATCCCAACCAGCCCTTTCACAACGATTGCAAACGATTGAGAAAGACTGGGGTGCACAATTATTTATTCGTTCACAAAAAGGTTTAACAGCAACACCTGCTGGTGAACAAGTTATTGCTTATGCAAAGGAAATGCTAGCCAAAAAGGAAGAAATATTTGAAACGATTCAATCCTTAACGACAAAGGTAAACGGGACATTGAAAATTGCTTGTGCATCCATTGTTGGTCAGAACTGGCTACCAAAAATCTTGAAGGAGTTTGTGTCAAAATATCCAGAGGCTAAAATATCACTGATGACGGGCTGGAGTTCTGAAATTGTGAAGGCTCTTTACGAGGGCGAGGCCCATGTAGGCATTGTACGAGGCCAAGTTGACTGGAAAGGAGAAAAGATCCACCTTTTCAGAGATACTCTTTATTTAGTGGACAAAGAGGTTAAAACAATTGAAGATGTGTTAAAGACAGACCGTCCATTTATTCAATATAAGAGTGATTCCAACTATTATCAAGAAATTCAGCAATGGTGGCAGCAGCATTTTGCCTCGAATCCAAGAAAACAAATTTTAGTGGATCAAATTGAAATTTGCAAGCAAATGGCATTAAATGGTATCGGTTATGCGATCTTGCCTTCTATTACGTTAAATGACCACGATGCCATTCACAAAATCCCTCTATCAAATGATGAAAAAGAGTTTGGTCTTACACGCGATACTTGGTTAATTGGTTATGAATCCTCTTTTGAATTAAGACAAGTAGAGGCGTTTGTGGAAGTAGTGCAGGATCATGCACGGTGTTTGTTTGATTATACTAAATAGAAAATCAGGCAGCTCCAGGTTGTTTTGGAGTTGCCTTTTTGCATTGTAGAATTCTTAAGAGTTTATGAATATTAATGAAGATAACATAAGAAATGGAACAAAATGCAATATAAATCGTATAATTATGTAACCATCTATTTACATAAAAAGGGGTTGAGCTTTTGAAAAAGACAAAATGGACGGCACTGACCTTACTAGTCATGCTGGTAATGAGCTTTATCTTGCCTACAACTCAGGCAAGTGCTGCTGCTACGCTAGAGGTGAAAGCAACAGCGGGTGTTTCTGGTAAAGCGAAATATCAATCAGTAGTACCACTCCAAGTTACAGTGAAAAATAATGGAGCTGACTTCTCAGGAGATATGGCGATTAATTCATCAAATTCTTATGAGGCAGCTTCAGCACTTGTCGTTCCAATTGATATAGCAGCAGGAGAGGAAAAGACATTTACTTTCTATCTTGATGGTTTAGCTGACTATAGTTATTCGGACACCGATTTATTTGCTTTTTATGAGGGAAGCATTGAAAAAGGAAAAAAGATTGCCTATAAGGGAACTAAACGTCTGCAATCAAATTTTTTAGACCCCTCATCAACATTCATTTATACATTAACAGATAAAAGTGATCGTCTTTCTGCACTATTACGTTTATCAACATTTGTAGCTCAAAGTAATGTGGAAGTATTTAATATCAATCAATTAAAAGATTATACACTTCCAGAAGATTCGCAGGGACTTGCGATGGCCAATGTCATTGTTGTAGATGAAGTGGCTATTGCTGATTTAACACCGAAACAACAAGAAGCATTACTAAAATGGGTACAGGATGGTGGTACCTTACTTCTAGGTGCTGCTGACCAAATTAATGCTACAGCAGGGGTTTTTAAAGAGTATTTACCTTTGTCATTATCACAAGAAATGACTGCGATTTCTGCAGAAGCTTTAACTAAATTGTCAGGAGGCGGCATTTTTACACAGCCGATTTCAGTATACTCAGCTACTAGTAGTGAAGGAAGTTTACCTGTATTAACAGAAAATAATGAAGTGTTAGCAGCAAAGAAAAAAGTGGGTAGCGGGGAAGTGATTCAAACAACCTTCTCTTTAGGTGATCAACCACTTGCTTCTATGGACGGCTACGGGGCACTTTTAGCCAAAGTGATAAATATTCAAAGTATTTCACAGCAAGGAATGATGAGACAGGGACAATCTCCTCTTGATCAAATATCTTATGAACTTCGTAACATTAATGAACTATTTCCATCATTCGAAGTATCAGTGAGCTATATGCTAATTGTCATTATTCTTTATATTTTAATAATCGGGCCAATTCTTTATTTTGTCTTGAAAAAAGCGGACAAGCGTGAACATGCATGGTGGATAATACCGTCCATCTCTGTTGTTCTTTCCATTGTTCTCTTTATTGTCGGAGCGAAGGATCGTATTGTTCAGCCACAAGTTCAACAATCTGCATTCTATAAAGTAAATGAAGACAATAGTGTAAATGGCTATTATGTAGAGTCCATTCTAACGAATCGCAGTGGGGACTTTGTGGTCAATGCTGACCAAAATACAACTGCTGTTGCATTAAGAAATTATAATAACTTCACAGGCACGATGGGACCATTACATGAATCTTCTTATATAAAAGAAAATGCTAGCGGTTCAACACTAACATTACGTGATTTAAGCTACTGGTCTGTGCAATCCTTTGGTGGAAAAACATCAGCACAAAATATCGGGAAGATGGATATAGATATAACACTGAATAATGAAAAACTAACAGGAACAGTTAAAAATAATTTCCCGTTTGCATTAAAAGATGTCACATTAATCTCTGGTGTGAAAGAAGTAAAACTAGGTGATATTGAAGCAAATGGAACATTACAGGTAAATAAGGAACTGAAAACAACGGTTCTTCAAAAACCATCTATTTTCAATAATTATAATTATAGTTACCCATCGAAAAAGGATGAGGTAAACCCAATGCGGATTGAACGAATGAAAACTTTAGCATTGCCGCTTGTCGAAAAGGATAACCAGCCAATACTTACAGCTTGGACAGATCAAGCTGTGGTAGGTGTTGAATTAGAAACAAGTGCCAATATGTCACCGATTACGATGCTTGTTCAACCATTTAAAGGAAAAGTTGAGCTAACAGGGCCATTTACAATGAAGCGTAATAACTTCTCGTATTCAGTAGAGCCACTATCAGCAAATGGCTATTATGAAAAGATCGAGGAAGAATTGAATAAATGGTACCTATCTGAAGGGTTGTACGAAGTAACGATGACCATGCCAGATCAATTCATGGATGCCGTTGAATCACTTAATGAGCTGACAATTTCTAATAAGGATGTCTCACGTATGCAGCTATCCATTTGGAATAATGAAACGAATATATATGAGCCTTTAGTCGATACAAAGCAAGTGTTTACAGACAAGATTTCCACATACTTTAATCAAGATGGAGAGCTTCGAATTGAAATCAAATATGGTCCCGATCCATCAGGAGAACAAACGAAGTTACCAGACATAGAGCTGAAAGGAGTGGCAAAATAATGATTGAAATTCGTGATTTAACGAAACGATACGGCTCCTTTACAGCATTAGATCATTTAAACTTATCTTTAGAAGAAGGCGTTGTATTTGGATTTGTTGGCGCAAATGGAGCAGGGAAATCAACGACATTCTCTATTTTAGCTACACTATTGTCACCGACTTCAGGAGATGCTCTGATAAATGGCAAAAGTGTTGTGAAGGAACCAAAAGAAGTTCGAAAGCAAATTGGTTATATGCCCGATTTCTTTGGTGTTTATGATCAGTTAAAAGTAGATGAATATTTAGATTTTTATGGAGCGAGCTACGGTATCCAATTAGCAGAGCGTCAAGTGTTAATTCCACAACTATTAGAACTAGTGAATTTAACAAGTAAACGCTATGAATATGTTGATTTATTATCACGTGGTATGAAGCAACGCTTATGTTTAGCTCGTGCACTCATCCATGATCCAAAGGTACTGATTCTAGATGAACCTGCATCAGGACTAGATCCGCGTGCTCGTGTGGAAATGCGAGATATTTTACGGAATTTAAAGTCTATGGGAAAAACAATTTTAATTTCGTCGCATATTTTACCTGAACTTGCTGAGATGTGTGATGAAATCGGTGTTATAGATAATGGTAAATTAATTGCACATGGAAATGTAGCCGCGATTCAGGCCCAGCTACAAGGAGAAAAGCGTATTGTGTTGAAAGTGACAGATCAATTGGATGCAGTACGAGCGTTTTTAGAGGAAGATCCTCATATTTCATCAATTGATGTCATTGAAAATCGTTTAGAAATAGCCTTTAACTATCGAGGAACAAATGCTGAGCAGGTGGCATTGCTAAAAAAAGCTATGCTTACAGATTTACCAATCTATGCATTAAGTGAAGAAGAGAAGGATTTAGAGGATGTCTTTATGGCGATTACGAAGGGAGCGGACAATCAATGATGGAAAGATTTTATAATCCAGTACTTGTTAAAGAATTGAAGTTACGCTTCCGTTCTTTTAAAAGCTTTTCAGGTTTAATGTTTTATTTAGCGGTACTGTGTATTTTCATTGCAGGGTTTTTATTGCTTACAACTGAATTTACTGGCAGAGGCTTCTTTAAACCAGAGACAAGCTTTATGATGTTTGCTGTGCTAACCATCTTGCAAATGGCATTAGTTCTTTTCATTACACCAAGTTTGACTGCTGGTGCTATCAGTAGTGAGCGCGAAAAGCAAACATTAAATATTTTATTAACAACGACACAAAGTTCTACACAAATTGTTATTGGAAAATTACTATCCTCCGTAGCATTTCTAGTATTGATGCTGGTAGCGGGATTACCACTATACAGTCTAGTGTTTCTATTCGGTGGTGTGTCGCCTTCACAGCTTATTTCTATATTTTTATTTTATTTAGTCACTGTAGTAGCAATAGGTAGTATAGGCGTGATGTTTTCTACGATTACTAAGAGAACTATTGTTGCCATGATTGCCACATACGGCTCAATCATTTTCTTAGGAGGTATTACAGCATTCTTCTTCTTTTTAACAATGGCCTTTCATCAAATGGGCAATGCCATTGGAACAGGTGCCTCCTTTATGACCTATTTCTGGGCATCTATTAATCCAGGTGCCTTGATGCTGACACTTATTTCTCCAGAGATGGGGGATGCATTAGCAGAGCTGTCGGGTGTAGAACTACCTGTATGGATTACTTATTTAATTGCTTATGTATTCATCATTGTGCTTTGTTTAACGATTGCGATTAAAAAATTGCGTGCCAACATGAAAAGTAACCGATGAGGAGGAATTGGTATGGAGCGTCGTAAGCAATTACGAAAATATATTCAGCGTGCAAAATCGAGATTAACTCTTGAAAGAAGCATTCCCATTGCACAATACGGTTTGTTTTTGGCATTGCTTTCGAGTGCTTCTCTCGTACTTATTTCCCGACTATTTGTCTGGCCATATTATCGCCAAATAGCGTTAGGAGCCTTTATTACCGTTATTATTTCAACCATTGCTTATATTTGGTGGAAACGGGTCAAAGAGAAAGAGGCATTGCATAAACTGGATCATTATTTCTCACATAATGAATTAGTGACAGCTTTATCATTTAAAGATGATCAGGATCCTCTTGTTCAATCATTATTATCGAAAGCTATCCAAAATGCTGAAAAAGCTTTCGCAGACTTTAAGGCTCGAAAGAAAAATCTATTTCGTCCAAAGGCGTTTATCGGTTTATTTATTACAACAGTTGTACTAGCCATTCTTTATATGTTCCCAGCAGCTACGCAAATTGAAGCAATAGAGGTTGAAAAGGAGCAAGCAGTTATCGAAGATATGAAGAAGGAAGTTGCTGAATTAGAGAAGAAGGCGGAAACAAAAGAAGTAAAGGAGCAATTGCAAGAACTTCAAAATACTTTAAAAGAGGCTGAAACAGCAGAAGAAGCTTTACGAGAAGTTGTCAAAAAGCAAAAGGAGCTAGCATTAAAGGAGCAGCAATTAAAGGATAAACTAACGGCTAGTCAAGATGGCACAACAGAAGGCCAAGGATTATCGAAGGAAGAGGTTGAGCAGCTAAAAGAGCTTGCCCAAATGCAGCAAGGGCTCACAGAAAATGCAAATGCCACACAAACTGCTATGAGTAAACTTGGTAAACCAGCAAGTAACTCCTTACAAAATGCAATTGCGAGTGCCAATAATGCCAGCAGCCACAATCAAAACAGTCAACAGTCATCTGGTAATTCCCAACCTAGTAATCAACAAAGCCAGTCTAGTCAAAATAATGCTCAAAGTGGTTCTCAACAGCAAAATGGTAGTAGCCAGAGCAATGGTCAAGGACAGGGACAAGGCCAAGGCCAAGGACAGGGACAAGGCCAAGGCCAAGGACAGGGACAAGGACAGGGACAAGGACAGGGCCAAGGTCAAGGTCAAGGTCAGGGACAAGGTGGTCAAGGAGCAGGAAGTGGCCAAGGCGGTCGGAATTTGCTAACGACACCGAATCGAATAGGTGGGGCAAGTGAGACATCAGTAGATGGTGGCGCATTAGGAGATGGTTCCCATGTATCTGAGCAACAAGGAAATGGTCCGATAACAAAAGGTTCTATTCGACCTTATGAAGAAGTAATTGGCTCTTATAAAGACAGCTATTTAGAGAGTTCAGAGCGCTTACAATTACCGAAGGATTTACAAAATGTCGTGCAATCTTATTTCACGTCAATTGAGTCGCAGTAGGAGGAAAAGAAATGGCCTTTACAGAGCAACAGTATGTAGATATGAGTACGAAATTACAACAAGTTAAAGAAGAAATCCATCGCTTCATTGTTGGACAGGAAGAAGCAATTGATTATACCCTGTATGCAGTATTAGCGGATGGTCATGCATTGTTAGAAGGTTTACCTGGTTTAGGAAAAACGATGTTAATTCGTACCATTTCAGAGGTACTGGATCTGTCGTTTTCACGTATTCAATTTACACCAGATCTTATGCCAGCAGATATAACAGGTACGAGCATGATTGAACGTACACCCGATGGGAAGCAGCAATTTACCTTTCAACCTGGGCCAATCTTTAGTCAAATGGTATTGGCTGATGAGATAAATCGCGCAACACCCAAAACCCAAAGTGCCTTGTTGGAAGCAATGGGAGAAAAAACGGTAACCATATTAGGGGATACAAAAAAAATGGCGAGACCATTTTTCGTGCTGGCAACTCAAAACCCTATTGAAATGGAAGGAACATACCCATTACCAGAAGCACAGATGGACCGTTTCCTTTGTAAAATTCTTGTACCCTATCCAGAAAAAAGCGAACTTATGGAAATTATGAAGCGAACGACAGGTGCCCAGGAAATTGGTTTACAGAAACAGATGGATACGGATGCTCTTATTCAAGCTCAGCAAATGGTAAAGGAAGTGATGGTTGCTGATGAAATGCTAGAGTATGCAACTGATCTAGTAGTGGCTACGCATCCTGAGAGAACAGATGCGCTTGATGAGGTTAGACAATATGCAATGTATGGCAGTGGTCCACGTGGTTTGCAGAGCTTAATCAAATTGGCAAAGGCAAGAGCTTTAATGAATGGTCGTTTTCATGTTTCTGTAGCGGATATTAAATCTGTTGCTAAGCCTGTTTTACGTCATCGCATGCTGTTGAATTATGAAGGGGAGGCTTCAGGAAAAACAGCAGACGATGTGATTGATGTTATTTTAGAAAAAGTTCAGCAAGGTATTAGCAAGTGACAGCAAAATACTTATTGCCCGAAGACTGGTTAGCGAAAATCAGTCGCTTTCAAGTAGCGACGGCCTCCAAACTACGCGGGCAACATAAGGGCTCGCACCGTTCTCAACGCTTCGGGGCATCCCTTGATTTCTCGGATTTTCGAGAATACCATTTAGGAGATGATGTACGCCAAGTGGATTGGAACGTCTTTGCTCGTACAGATAAATACTTTATTAAAAGGTTTTTAGATGAGCAAGAGATGCGTGTACATATTCTACTAGATGCTACCAAATCAATGGGGCAACATGCTAAGTGGTTATTTGCTCGTCAAATTGTGGCCTCCCTCGGTCTGATGGTATTAGGTCGAGATGATCGTCTATCCTTTTCTTTTGTCCAAGATGAAGTGAAGCCACCATTTCGACGGAAGGGTACCATGTATCGCCGAGCTTTTTTACAGCTAGTAACAGATATAGAGGAAGCTAATTACTCTAATCGTTTTGCCAAGGATGCACTTAAAGCTTTACCTAAAGATAGTACCGTATTATTCATTGTTACAGATGGATTAGAGCCAATTGAGGAATGGGAACAGCTATTAAAAAGGATACCACGCTATGCTGGAGATGTTCGCATTTTGCAAATTGTAACGCAAGAAGAACTGTCACCAAATTATTCGGGTGATGTACGTCTCCTTGATCGTGAAACAGGTAATGATGTGAATGTGACGATGTCCTCTAAAGTATTAGAGTCCTACCATGCAAGACGCATACTACATGAAGAAGAATTTGAAGCCATTTGCCGTCGCTTTGGTGTTCGAAAATTACAATTGAAAGTGGAAGATGGATTGCAACATGCGATTTTCCAGCAATTATTAAAAGCACATTGGATTAGGTGAGGTGAGCCGTATTGGGCTTTAGTCAAATTATATTTAGCTGGACGGCCATCATCCCGGTCATTGTCCTACTTTATTATTTCTTTCGAAAAAAATATACAGATCAAACAGTTTCTTCGACGCTTTTTTGGTCGGAGATTATGCAGGAAACGCGAGTATCGCCTTATTTAAAGCATTTACAAAAAAATGCCCTACTATATTTACAGCTTCTTGCTTTACTGCTACTTGTTTTGGCATTGATGAATCCTTATATAAAAAAATCAACCATTGTTGGTGCACAAACCATATTTATTATAGATACTTCAGCCACAATGCTGGCAGGTAAAGAGCAATCAACCTTTGACGCTCATAAACAGGAAATGCTGAACTTGATGAATGAATTGAATGGTCGACCTGTCACATTAATTACAACTGGTGCTGCACCAAAAGCTGTTTTACAGCAAGAAACAAACACGAGTGAAATAAAAAAAGCTATTCAAGATTTACAAGTAACCTATGAAACTGCTGAAATGAATAAGGCGCTGGATGTAGCACAGGCATTTGTGGGCGACACACCGACTTCTATCTATGTTTTTACAGATACACTTGATAAAAAGCAATTACCGATGGACAAGGATTCTGTGAAATGGCTAGTAAGAGGTGCTACAAAAGACTTAACAAATATCGCTATCACCCGCTTTGCTGCTACGACAGATGGGCAAGCTACGCTGGCACTTGTACAACTCCATAATGATACAAATACCGAGCAAAAGGTAACGCTCGCATTGAATAATGCAGAGGGTGAGGAGCTGGTAGCAGAAAGTGTCGTTGTGCCTCCAAATGAAGCCATTACGAAAACATTTAAAGATTTGCCTTTAGCAAAATCCATGACAGCTATTATTGATGCAAAAGATGATTATGACATAGACAATCAACAAACAGTTTTACTACAAACGACTACGTCAAAAATTATTGTTGATCAAGGCTTACATCAACTGATACAAAAAGGTTTTCAAACAGTTAGTAGTGGCGTAAAAATCGTCCCTTCCTTGCAAGTCGCTGACAATCAAGATGCTACCATAATCACAAACCAATCAGCGTTATTGGAAAAGATGGACAATCCCCTCGTATTATTTGGTCGTGATGATGCAGAAAAAGTAGATGCGAATGGGACGGTAAGCACTAGCAGTGATGCATTATTTGCCTTTAGTGAACTAAAGGATGTTTATGTTAGTGCTGTTTATCCTGGTTTTGCGGACTATGAAACGATTGCTTCTGTTGGAGAAGAGCCGTTCATCCAACGCTCCCCAAAAGGAGATATCGTTGTTTTAGCCGATATTGCTGATACAGATTGGCCTTTACATCCATCATTCCCACTATTTCTATGGAGTACAGAGCAGCAGCTAACAGAATCAGTTGGGTCACTTGGGATTTTTTCACCCAATGAACAACGTGCAGTTGCTTTAGCGCAAGGAGACTGGAATGTTTATTCGCAAGAAGACGAGTTTCTTTCGTCTGTTACGAAGGGGATGCTAACTGCGCCCAAACAGCCAGGCATTTATATGGTACGCTCAAATAATGAGGAAAAACAATTGATTGTACAATTGCAAGCACAAGAACGTGTCATTGAACAAGGAACAAGTTTTACATTAGGTGATATTTCAGACAATGGAAAGGAAGAAGTGTCGATGACCTCTTTCGTGCCTTGGCTAATTGTAATTATTTTACTATTGCTTGTTTCAGAGTGGGAGGTGCAACGACGTCGTGGATTTACGAATTGATATGCCGTTAGTATTGTTGTTACTCCTTCCATTATTCTTGTATTTTGGATGGACATACTTTCATGAGCGACAGCGACTTAAAAGAAGTCATATTGTTGTACTTACTATTCGCATAGTGGCAGCAGGCTGTTTAGTTTTTGCACTCGCAGGTCCATATCTATTATTACCAATCAAAGAAGAACAAATTATTTATTTAGTAGACCGTTCTGCTTCTATGAATGGTACGGAAGATGAGATGGTTCAGTTTATACAGGAGAGCCTCCAATCAAAAAAAGAACCGCAGCTTGCGGGCATTTATTCATTTTCCTCTACTTTACAAACAGAAGCTATTTTATCTAAAACATTAAAGGAAGTACCGAAACTAACTGAAATTAAAGCTACCGATCAAACAAATATAGAACAAAGTCTACAGCTTGCTTCAGGGATTATAGATCCTAAAAAAGCAACTCGTCTTGTGCTACTAACAGATGGTAATGAGACAAAGGGCGATGCTTTAGAATTTGCTACGAAGTTGAAAGGCTCTAATATTAGTGTGGATATTAAGCCTTTTAGTCAACCAGTTGTCAATGATGTATCACTAAAAAGCTTTGTATCCCCTCAAGTTGCTTACGTTGGAGAGCAACAACAATTAGTGACTGACATACTTGCAACATCAGCAGGCCAAGGCGAGCTATTACTATATGAAAATGATGAGCTTATTCATCGAGAGGCAGTGGAGCTGACTGAAGGCACGAATGTGTTTACCTATAAACATGCAGCAACAGCTGAAGGACTTGTAAAATATGAAGCCGTTGTTCAAGTTGGTCAGGATGCCATTTTTGAAAACAATAAGTTAACTAGTGTCACAATGGTTCAAAGTGAACCACATTTATTAATCGTTAATGGTTATGAAACAGCTTCACCCATCGCAGCAGCACTTGGTAGTCAATCCATTGCCTATGATGTTGTAGCACCTAAAAGTTTACCAAATGAACTATCCAGCTATTTGCAATATAATGCTATCATCTTCGACAATGTACCAGGTCATTTAGTGGGTGAAGCAAAAATGAGTGTTATTGAGCAAGCAGTCAAAAACTTTGGAGTTGGTTTTACAATGGTGGGTGGAGAAAATAGTTTTGGTCTAGGTGGCTATTTTAAAACACCGATTGAAACCTTATTGCCAGTGGAAATGGAAATTAAGGGCAAAGAGCAATTACCTTCCTTAGGATTAGTGATTGTACTTGACCGTTCTGGCAGTATGCAAGGCTCGAAGCTTGAGCTTGCTAAGGAAGCAGCGGCACGTTCTGTTGAGATGTTGCGAGACGAGGATACATTAGGATTCATCGCCTTTGATGATCGTCCTTGGGAGATTATAGAGACAGGGCCTCTTAACAGTAAAGAAGAGGCTGTGGATACTATTTTATCAGTAACACCTGGTGGGGGAACAGAAATCTATAGTTCATTAGCTAAAGCCTACGAGAACCTTGCTGATTTAAAGCTCCAACGTAAGCATATTATCCTCTTAACAGATGGGCAGTCACAGGCAGGGAACTATGAGGATTTAATTGGTGAAGGGAAAGAAGAGGGTATAACCTTATCGACAGTAGCGATTGGACAAGATGCCGATGCGAACTTATTAGAAGCGCTTAGTGACATGGGCAGTGGACGTTTCTATGATGTGATAGATGAGCAAACCATTCCTTCTATTTTATCTCGAGAAACAGCTATGATTTCCCGCACCTATATTGAGGACAATCCATTCTATCCGGCAATTTATAATGCAGCAGGATGGAACTCACTGTTTGCTAATGGTGTCCCACAAATGAATGCATATATTGGGACAACGGCAAAACAGGGGGCTACTGTTGTAGCAAAAAGCGAGAAAGAAGATCCTGTGTTAGCGCAGTGGCAATATGGTCTTGGTAAAACATTTGCCTTTACATCTGATTCAACGGGTAAATGGACAGGAGATTGGGCAAGATGGCAGAATTGGGGAGCATTTTGGCAAACACTTATTTCTCAAATGCTACCAAGCTACAATGATGTAGCCTATGATGTAAGATTGGAAGCAGATGGTTCCTTTATGATTACAGACCCTACAAATGAAGCCGCATTTTTAGATATTGTAGCGGTAAATGAAGCAGGGGAGGAGCTAGAAACACAACTTGAAACCATTTCCGCATCTCAAGTTCGAGCTGTAGTACAAGCTGAACCTGGATTAATTTTCTTCCGTATAGCAGATGAAAAGCAGGCCATTTATCAGGCAGGGCTAAGTGTTCCTTATAGTGCTGAATACGAACTACTCCCTGTAAATAACCAACTGATAGAAGAGTTAACTCAACGAACAGGAGGCACTGTTTTAAAGGAACCACAAGATGTCTTCCGTGACTTTACGACAAAAGGAGCAGATCGGCAAAATATTGCCACATGGCTACTCTTAGCAAGTATGCTTCTTTTCTTTATTGATATTACGATAAGACGTTTTGGTTGGAATTTCCTAACGAATGCGAAGAAAAAAGAGCCGCTGGTTGAGGAAAAAACTATACCAGAAGACACGAATGTAGCACAGTTGTTAAAAGGCATGAAAAAACGATCTTAAAATAGAGGAAGCAGTGCAAATTCGAATAGTTTTGCACTGCTTTTTATATTCCTTGAAATAGAGAGTTATCCCCTTTGTAAAGAGGGTAAATGAGAAGAAAAGCGATCCAAATTGGACTACCCCAGCTCAATGAATGCTCATAATTCAATCTCTCTCAATAAAGAGAAGAATTAAACCTCTTTACTAGCTCTGTTTTACGCAAGCTACTTGCAACCATTACACCTAAAATAGCACCGATCGTACTTGATGTTAAAAAGGCTGGTAGGAAGAAGAATGCTGCTACAGATGTTCCCATGAATAATTTTGCATAAGGGACGGCAATAAGTGAAGCCAGAATGCCCGTTCCGATAACTTCTCCGATACCAGCTAACCACATTTTATTGCTATATTTATAGGCAAGGGCAGCACAGAACGCACCGATGATACTACCAGGGATAGCTAGTAGAGAGCCTGTTCCAGTAAGGATACGAATGATGGCAGTGACAAAGGCAACTATAACTGTTGGTACGGGTCCAAGTATAATGGCTCCTATCACATTAATAGCATGCTGAACTGGGTAAGCACGTGCGATTCCTGTTGGGATGGATACGAAAGTAGAGCCTGCAACAGCAACGGCTACTAATAAAGCCATGACTGTTAATTTACGAATTGACATAAAGTTCACTCCTTTTGGTAAAGTTCGTGAGGAAAAATAAAAAGGCCACCCCCTTTAAACAATAGGAAGCGGCCTTGCGTGTATATAGTGACAACAGCAAGTAGCGCCACTTCCCTCCGCTAGTGTGAACTAGATCAGGTTCAAAGGGTCCGTATATTACCATATACGTCTCAGCCTTTAAAAGACTCCCCTAGTGGTTAAAATCATTCAATTTTGTGAATCAACAATAATGTAACATACTGCTAAAAATAGTCAATGATTTTTCAGACTATTTTGTATCGGGATGCATTAAATGAGGTGCTTTTTTCACTGTCCAGATGAGCGCAAGGAAGAAACAGGCTAATAATATGATAGAACCGAAAATATATGGGCTATTCATATTCCAGTCAAATAATAAACCTGCCAAAGCGGGTCCAATCATATTTCCGAGGCTCATATAGGCATTATTCAAGCCCGCAGCAAATCCCTGCTCTTTCTCTGCAAGCTTTGAGATGAGTGTATTAACAGCTGGACGAATTAATGTCGTTGCTGTAGAGAAAATTGTTGCTACAACTAAAATAAGGGCAAAGCCAGAAACAAATAATATTAAGAAAATAGCAACGGATGCAATAAATAAATTTACTAGTACTACTTTCATTTCACCATAACGATTGAACAGTGGTGTAATAATAAACATTTGTACTACTACTCCAAAAGCACCACCAACAACTAATATAATCGCTATATCTACAGGTGTGTAATTAAACTTTTCTGTCACAAATAATGACAATGTCGTTTGGAAATTTGCAATTCCAAACGAGAACACCAGCATAATTATGAGCATAACAAAATAAGGCATATGTATGGAACGAGCCATTTGCTTCGCCAGATTGTCTTGCTTTTGTTTCTGTTGAGCAGTGTTTGGTTTGGTAGAAGGTAATAAAAAGTAAGATAAAATAGATGCTACAATGGCTGCAGCTCCAGCTGTGAAAAATGGGAAATGTAAGCTTACCTTTGCTAAAAAGCCACCAATACCTGGTCCAATCATAAAGCCAAGAGACATAGCGGCACCCAACATCCCCATACCTTTCCCACGTTCTTCATAGGTTGTGACGTCAGCGACAAAAGCCATAATAGGAGGTGCAACAAATGCGGAACCTAGACCACCTAAAAATCGTGCTAAAAAGAGCATCCATACATCTGTAGCAAGGCCAAATCCGATTTGTGCAAGACCTGTTACGATAAGACCGAAAATAATTAAATTTTTTCGTCCGTACTGATCTGAAAGATTCCCAGCAATAGGAGAAAATACGAATTGAGCTAAGGCGAACGTTGCGATTAGCATACCTAGAACTTGTCCTGCTGCACCAAATATTTTTAAATACTCTGGCATGACAGGAATAATAATGCCAATACTCCCCATTGCGATAAACATATTAAACATTAAAATATACAAAGCCGCCTTATTGGACTTCTGCTGGGTCATCGAATGAACCCCCTTTTTGTAATCAAATATAGTACAGTCTATCATAAAGAATTATTGCTTGGCTAATAGTTAAGATTATAGTACTGGTTCTATATTTAGAATGGTTTTCCACAAAAGTTTTTATCCACGCACCTATGCATGATGAAATAATACATTTTAGTCATAAAAGTTGAGGGAAAAGAAGCTATGGGAGGATAAATTAGTAAAGCAACAACAATTGAGGGACTTCTCTTATAAAGGGAGAATTAAAAATTTGGAGAGTCTGTCTGTAATGGTATAAAGCATGGCTATAAATTGTAGCGATGTTGAGCGTTAGAAGTTATGGACTATCAAAAATACACTAATGTGAGAATCTATTAAAATTTAGATAAAATATTTTATAAATATAATAATGCAAATAGTGATTGAAAATGTTCTTAGTTTAATAAACAGTTAGATAAGCAAAGTAAAAAACTAGCGAATTGGTGTGAAAACCAATTCGCTAGTTTAATTATCTGATACTCATTTTAAATTCTAAAAATAATTCGTTGTATTTCCCTAAATAATCAGGTCCTAAATTTTTGTAGACCTCTAATGTATCGCGTTGTTCTTCAGAAGGATAGTAGCGTTCGTCAGAAACAACTTCTTCGTCCATTAAGTCCATAGCGGCAATATTAGGAGTAGAATAGCCTACAAAATCAGCATTTTGAGCACCTGATTCAGCACTTAGCATGAAGTTAATAAAGGCGTGGGCACCATCAATATTTTTTGATGTTTTTGGGATGACCATATTATCAAACCATAAGTTTGAGCCTTCCTCAGGTACAGCAAAGTCTAACTCTTCATTTTCATACATCATATCAGCTGCTTGGCCAGACCATGTAAGGGCAACAGTTGCCTCATTATTGATCATTAACGGTGTAATTTCATCTCCAATGATCGCTTTAACATTTGGTGCAAGTGTAATTAATTTGTCAGTAGCTTCACGAAGTTCCTGATCATCTAGTGAATTCAGAGAATAGCCAAGACTGTTTAAGCCCATCCCAATGACTTCACGCGCACCATCTACTAAAAAGACTTTTCGCTTTAAAGAAGGGTCCCATAAATCGCCCCAAGAGGAGAAGTCTAAGTCTCCAACAAGGCTTGGATTGTAGACAATACCTACTGTTCCCCAAAAATAAGGGACAGAATATTTATTGTTAGCATCGAATGGTAAATCTAAAAAGTAAGGGTCAATATTTTTTAAATTAGGGATTTTCGTTTTATCTAAAGGAATTAATAATTTTTCTTCCTTCATCTTCTCAATCATATATTCAGAAGGGACAGCAATATCGTAAGCTGTTCCGCCTTGCTGAATCTTTGTCATCATAGCTTCATTGGAATCGAATGTTTCATAGATGACATGAATGCCTGTTTCTTTTTCAAATTCTTTTAACAAATCAGGATCAATATATTCTCCCCAGTTAAAGATGGTTAACGTGTCTTTTCCACTTTTACCGCCTCCCGCACTTAAGGCATCAGCCGCATAGAATAAAAGGGCTGAAACGACAAGGATGGCGATGGTAGCTTGAATTAGTGACTTCATCGATGCCCCTCCATTCTTTTACTCGTACGACTTGTCATGAAATAATAACCAACAACAACTAAAACCGTAACAAAGAATACTAATCCAGAAATTGCATTCACCGTTAGAGAAATTCCTGCGCGGGCCATTGAATAAATTTCTACGGATAAAGTACTAAAGCCATTACCTGTTACAAAGAATGTCACGGCAAAATCATCTAATGAATACGTAAGGGCAAGGAAGAAGCCTGCAAAAATACCTGGCTGAATATAAGGAAGAATGACACGCATCATAACGTCCTTTTTCGTTGCCCCTAAATCTAATGCTGCATCGATTAATGAGTTATTCATTTCTAGTAGTTTTGGTAAAACCATTAATACAACAATCGGTACACTAAATGCAACATGGGCTAATAAAACAGATGCAAAGCCCAGTTTAATGCCTACCATTGTAAATAAAATTAAGAAGCTAGCCCCGATAATTACGTCTGGGCTGACGATTAAGACATTGTTTAAGGATAATAAAGTATTACGCATTTTAGAATCCTTAACCGTCACAATTCCAATTGCTCCTAGCGTACCAATAATAGTAGAAATGAGAGCAGAAAGTAATGCCACGATGACCGTATTTATTAATATAACAAGAAGACGCGAATCTTCAAAAACAGCTTGATAATGCTCCAAAGTAAAGGATTCAAAATTATTCATGGAGCCGCCACTATTAAACGAGTAAAAGATTAAATAGAAAATTGGAGCATAGAGAACGATAAAAACAATTGTTAAATAGACTTTGGCTGAAGCAGATAGTTTGTTCATCGTACGCGACCTCCTTTATCCTTTTGTCCCGTAATTAGCATGATAATCACCATGAATAAAATTAAGAATACAGCAATAGTGGAGCCCATACCCCAGTTTTGCGTCACAAGGAATTGCTGTTCAATCGCTGTGCCTAGAGTAATGACACGGTTCCCTGCAATTAAGCGAGTAATCATGAACAGAGATAGGGCAGGGATAAAGACAACTTGAATACCAGATTTAACGCCATCCATTGTCAATGGTAAAACAACACGACGGAAGGTTGTAAAAGCCGAAGCACCCAAATCCCGTGCTGCATAAATGAGCGTTGGGTTTAAACGATCTAAAGAATTGAAGATCGGTAAAATCATAAATGGAATAAAAATATAGACCGATACAAAGACAAAGCTAATATCGGTAAAGAGCATTTGCTTTGGATCGAAGCCAAATACTTCGATAAATGCATTAATAGGCCCGTATAACCCAAAGATGCCGATAAAGGCATATGTTTTTAACAAAAGATTAATCCATGAAGGAATAATAATAAGTAGAAGCCAAAGTTGTTTATGCTTTGTCTTCGTTAAAAAATAAGCAGTTGGGTATGAAATTAATAGTGTAAAGAATGTAATTAAAAATGCATACCAAAACGAGCTCAAAGTCATCTTTAAGTAAACAGAAGAAAAGAACGCTTTATAGTTATCGAGCGTAAAGTTGCCATGTAAATCAAGCAGGGAATAATAGACAACGAGTGCAATTGGCGCGATAACGAAAAAGGCAATCCATAACACATATGGAAATAACGCTGATTTTGATGTTTTAGTTTGCATCTTCATCGTCTCCATACGATTCTAATCGTTTATCAAACTCTTCCTCTGTTTCGTTTAAGCGCATTACGTGAATCGCCTCAGGATCAAAGTCTAAGCCAATCTCAGTCCCTACTTCTGCTTTCTTCAATGAATGGACTAGCCACTCATTACCATCTTTATCGTATGTGGATAATTCATAATGTACCCCTCGGAATAATTGTGTATCCACTTTTACCACAAGTTTGCCTTTATCAATCGTTGTCATTTCTAAATCTTCTGGTCGAATGACAATGTCTATTTTTTCATTTGGCTTCATCCCTTGGTCGACACATTCAAAAACTTTGCCAGCAAATTCAACCTTGAAATCCTCAATCATCACGCCGGGTACAATATTGGATTCACCAATAAAGTCAGCAACAAAGCGGTTAATCGGTTCATCATAAATATCCACTGGTGTACCTGACTGCTGAATTTGTCCTTCACTTAAGACAAAAATTTCATCACTCATGGCAAGTGCTTCTTCTTGATCATGTGTAACAAAGACAAATGTTTTACCAAGACGTTGCTGTAATTCACGTAGCTCATATTGCATTTCTGTACGTAGCTTTAAGTCTAAAGCTGAAAGTGGCTCATCCAGTAAAATTACTTCAGGGTCATTGACAATGGCACGTGCAATCGCGACTCGTTGTCGTTGTCCACCAGACATTTCAGATATTTCGCGGTTACCATAGCCTGCCAAATTGACAAACTTTAAGGCTTCAGCTACACGCTCTTTTATGTCCTTTTCAGGAAGCTTTTTAATACGTAGGCCAAATGCGACATTTTCAAACACATTTAAATGAGGGAACAGCGCATAATCCTGAAAAACAGTATTAACTTGACGTTCATTGGCAGGAACTGCATTAATCTTTTTATCATGGAAAAATACATTTCCTGTTGTAGGTTCCGTAAATCCTGCAATAATTCGTAAAATGGTTGTTTTACCACAACCTGATGGACCAAGGAGTGTATAAAATTTCCCTTTTTCAAGCTCCAAATTGATATTTTTTAAAACGACGGTACCGTCGCTATATGACTTTGAAACATTTTCAAAGCGGATAATTGAATTGGTTGTCATGGATGCGCCTCCTTAAGCTATAAATAAGAATCTGTTGCGACAAGTAAAATTTTTGTTTCATCATCATGTGCATTAAAAATCTGATGATGGTCTGTCGCGTCATAATAAAGTGCGTTACCTTCACTTGCGATATACTGTTCATTCCCTAAAACGAGACGAATACGCCCTTTAACAACATAAATAAATGTTTCAGAAAGCGAAGGCTCAAACTGTTTAAACTCGCCATCTGCTGCAAAGGTTAAGAAAATGGGTTCCATCTCTTTTTCATTCGAAGTAGGAATCAGCCATTGAATTTCATATTTTTTTTCTTCATCTGTATAGGTAGATTGGTCTTCCTCTGTATAAACAACCTTCTGTTCAGGTGATTCATCATCAAAAAAGTCTTTGGGTCTTGACCCTAATACTTCTAATATTGAAAATAATGTTTCAATTGAAGGTGAGTTTAGATCACGTTCTAATTGGGAAATATAACCTTTGCTTAAATCTGTACGTTCTCCAAGTTCCTCTTGGGTAAGACCTTTTTTTAAACGAAGCGCTTTAATTTTTGCTCCTATTTGCATCTTTTCCCTCCTAAGAGAAGTTTAGCAATGATAAACTTTCGAAATATGAAGTTTACTTTAACGAAACTTTTAGTTTACTAAAACCATTACAATTATACATAATAATAAAAAATTTGCAATCGTTTTTCGTGAAAAAAATAGCTGTAAAAAGTTAAAAAATAGGGTATAAATGAAAGTGAGAAAAATTTTGAATAGAGTAGAATATTATTGTCAAAAATAGCTTGTAGATAAACAATAGCAATAATTCCAGTTATGGATTTGACGAATTTTTGTCAATCCATTTTAATCATCCAAACGGGCGGAGTTTACTTGTTTGAAAAACTGCGGTTACTCTGCTATCGTAGAAGACGAGTTCGCTAGTGCGAATGGAATATATAAACTACATATTTATTCGGAGGGATTTATTATGGCAGAACGCATGGTAGGTAAACAAGCACCTGACTTTACAATGGAAGCAGTACTTTCAGACAAATCGTTTGGTAAAGTATCATTAGAAGATATTAAAGCACAAGATAAATGGACAGTTCTTTTCTTCTATCCAATGGACTTTACATTTGTATGTCCAACTGAAATCACTGCAATGAGCGATCGTTATGACGAGTTCGAAGACTTAGATGCAGAAGTAATCGGTGTTTCTACTGACACAATCCACACACACTTAGCATGGATTAACACAGACCGTACGCAAAATGGTCTTGGTGAATTAAAATACCCATTAGCTGCTGATACAAACCATCAAGTATCTAAAGAATATGGTGTATTAATTGAAGAAGAAGGTATCGCATTACGTGGTTTATTCATCATCAACCCAGAAGGCGAATTAAAATACCAAACAGTGTTTGATAACAACATCGGCCGTGATGTTGATGAAACACTACGTGTACTTCAAGCACTACAAACTGGTGGTCTTTGCCCAGCTAACTGGCGTCCAGGCCAAGCAACTCTATAATCTAAATAGAGTCGAATCATTATGCGAAAAATTAAAAGTCCCCACGACAAGCTTGTGGGGACTTTTAACTGAATTTTTGTTTTGGGAAAGAGTTTTTATACCGTTATCTAAATATTTGAAGACAAACGATCTTTTAGAGGAGGATTTTTATGAAACTTCGTGAACAAATGCCTGAATTAGTTGGCGCAACGACTTGGTTAAATGGTGAAGTAACTAAAGCAGAATTAGTAGGCAAAAAACCAACATTAATCCACTTCTGGTCAGTAAGCTGTCATTTATGTAAAGAAGCAATGCCAGATGTGAACAATTTCCGCGATCAATATAAAGATGAATTAAACGTAGTAGCAGTACATATGCCACGTTCTGAGGCAGATACTGATTTAGACACAATTAAAGCAGTAGCAGCAGAGCATGATATTGTGCAACCAATCTTTGTAGATAGTGAAATGAAGCTAACAGATGCTTTTGAAAACCAATATGTTCCAGCGTATTTTGTGTTCGATAAAGATGGTCTGCTGCGTCATATGCAAGCTGGTGGTAGTGGTATGAAAATGCTAGAAAAGCGTGTAAACCGCGTGCTAGATGAGATGCGTAACGCTGAATAATAACGATATGTTGAAGACGGGGATTAAGGTCCTCGTCTTTTTTGTTGTCCACCATTGACGAATTGGCTCTTGTTTTGACAATACATATCGCAGAGAATAGGCTACAATGGTGGTATAGTAGTTTTCGGAGGGATTTTTATGATGAAAAAAGAGTTTGCAGTCATAGGGCTTGGACGTTTTGGAGGCAGTATTGTTCGTGAATTAATGAGTCAGGGCGCACAGGTAATGGCAATTGATCATTCTTCAGAGCGTGTAGATGAGTTTGCTTCCATTGCTACACAAGCTGTTATTGCAGATTCAACCGATGAATCGGTGTTGAATTCATTAGGTATTCGTAATTTTGAGCACGTGATTGTAGCAATTGGGGAAGATATTCAAGCAAGTATATTAACAACAATCATTTTAAAGGAAATTGGTGTTGAGCAAATTACAGTAAAAGCTCAAAACGATTACCATGAAAAGGTTTTACGTAAAATTGGCGCAGATTTTGTCGTCCATCCTGAGCGAGATATGGGTATTCGTATTGCTAATAATATGTTGTCGAATACTGTTCTAGATTATTTAGAGCTATCAGATGAACACTCCATTATGGAATTAAAGGCTAATGATGCGATTGCTGGCTATTCCATTATGGATTTAGATATTCGCGCTAAATATGGCATCAATATTGTAGGAATTAAGCGTGGGGCTGATATTATCGTATCTCCACAGGCGAGTGACAAGATTTTATTAGGAGATATTATGCTTGTTATAGGCGCTGATGTTGATATAAATCGCTTTGTTAAAAAGGCCTTGAATGGGTAAGAGCAAATGACGAAACGCAGATGGAGACTTGTTATATTCACTGGTATTTTATTAGTCGGTGCTTTTATTATGCAAAACAGAGAAAAAAGTGAAGATGAAGCTATTTCACTTGTTCTAGATCATGCCACAGAAATTGACGACATTGAATTATTCCAAGGAGATCAATCACTATTTCATGCTACAGGCGATGAAGCACAAGACTTTATTGAGAAATATCCTTTAAGTCATGTAAGGAAGCTTTCCAAAAAGGAAAGAACTATTTTTGAAGAAAAGCCTGTATATCATATCGTTTATAAAATGAAGGATAAGCCTCTTTATGAGGTAGAAATATTAAAAGTGGCTATTAGTTCTGAACTTGATGAAGAGTTACAGCAAATGGTTTTTCGTGTGGATGATGCACAATATTTGGTTTATTGGGCAAAAGAGAAAAAGGTACTCGAACAATCGACCAACACGCAACGATTACTTGAACAATACGGGCAATAATGCAGGTAGTGATACAGCAATTCATGCTGGTCACTACTTTTTTATTCTATTTTTAAGAAAAAATTGGAAAAAATATTTGATTTCATCGAGAGAGTTAGATTAAACTTTGACATAAAGAAGGGGGCTAGATGTAATGAAAATCATGTCAACTAATTGTGTAATCGAACAATTACAACCAGAGCATTTTACAGATATACAAAAACTCTACTCTAATAAACAAGTTCGAACTTATCTCGGTGGTGTTCCATCAAACAGCTATATAGAAGCATCTTTTAAAGGCATGCTAGAAGCGCCATTCCCTAATACATATTTATATATTACTTTAAAGGAGACAGGTGAATTTATAGGTCTTGTCTCGATCGATGAATACCATGATAAGGAGTTATATGAGCTTTCCTATCAATTTTTACCTCAGTTTTGGGGGAAGGGGTTAGCTTTTGAAGTGCTAACGCAGGTAATTCAGGATGGTTTGAATTATCTGAATATAGAATCTATTGTGGCAGAAACACAAACAGCGAACAAGGCATCATGTCGCTTGCTCGAAAAATTAGGAATGAAAAATGTACAGATGTTAGAAAGATTTGGGCAGGAACAAGCTGTCTATGAATTAAGTAAAAATAATGATTCGATAAGACAAATCATCGCCCTATCAGGTGGTGGGTTTTCTCAGCAGAACCTTTCATTTATCGATGAGTACATTTTACGACAAACTCAGAAAAATGAACGAGTTAAAATTTGTTTTATTCCCACAGCAAGTAATGATGCGCAAGGGTATATCGAGAAGTTTTATGCAGCATTCTATCATTGTGATGCAACCCATATCTTGCAAAAAGATATGCATGATAGAAGCATTCGAGAAAAAGTACTAGCGCAGCATATTATCTATGTGGGTGGAGGGAATACAGGTTATCTTCTTGAAAAGTGGCGAGAATATGGTTTTGATAAATTGTTAAAGGAAGCTTATCAAAAAGGGATTATATTAGCTGGCATCAGTGCTGGGGCAATGTGTTGGTTTGAAAAATGCTATAGTGAAAATACATATGATGATTTTGAGGAATGGAATGGCTTAGGACTATTATCAGGTACCTATTGTCCCCATTATAATGATCAAGAGAGAAGGAGGGCATTTGATCGCTGGATAGAAAATCATCCCACATTACAAGCATACACACTCATAGATACTGAGACACTCCATTTTAGGGATGAAAAGCTAGTAGCTAAAATTCAAACCTACTAGAAGGGACGAAGAAAAGTATGAGAATTCCAGCAAAATTAACACTGGGTGATGAGATACTTTGGTGGCAAGGTCCATATAAATACAAAAGAATTGAGGATTCAGGTGACTATATTTTAGAAGGAGAGCGTGTTCAACATGATCATAAGAGAAGCAACCCGACATGACAGTGAACGAATTATAGCTGTTATGGCAAATGCAGAGGCATCAAATTATATGTTATTTGGACCAGGTGAGCGCAATTTAGCACCTAAGCCATTTGGGGAGTATATAGACAAGCTATATCATAGTCACCACTCAGCTTTGTTCATAGCTGAAATGGATGAGCAGGTTGTGGCGTACTTAATAGTACAAGGCAATGAGCCGTCAAGAATTGCTCACCGTGCTTATCTTGTCATAGGCATACATAGTGACTATAGAGGAAGAAAAATTGGAACAGCTTTATTTCAACACGTAGAAAATTGGGCAATAGTGAATGGTGTACATCGTCTAGAATTAACCGTCATGGAAAATAATGAGGCTGGTGTTGCTTTGTATAAGAAAATGGGCTTTGATATTGAAGGAACGAAGCGGGCTTCGCTGTATGTAGATGGACAATATATTAATGAATACTACATGTCAAAACTATTGATTGGGAAAGGAACTACCGTATGACTTCAAAAATAAACATCGGCATTTATTCCCCGTCCTCCCCAGCAACGGTGACGGCTTTGGAACGATATGAACGTGCTAAAGCATTTCTCGAGAATAAAAATTTTCAAATCGTGACAGGTTCTCTAACTGGTAAAACTGATTATTATCGTTCAGGTTCGCCAAAAGAAAGAGCAGAAGAATTGAATGAGTTATTACGTAATCCAAATGTGGATATGATTATGTCTACGATAGGGGGCACCAATGCCAATAGTATGCTACCTTATATTGATTATGAGGCTTTTCGTCAAAATCCCAAATTGGTCGTAGGTTATTCAGATGCAACGGCCGTTCTACTGGCACTTTATGCAAAGACGGGAATCTCAACTTTTTATGGTCCAGCCCTCGTACCTTCCTTTGGCGAGTTTGAACCATTGGTAAATGATACCTTCAAATTTTTTGAGCATTATTTCTTTAAGCCTCAAGCATTACCATACGAAATGCCAATGCCTTCTTATTGGTCGGATGAACCTGTTAATTGGCTAGAGAAGACAGTGGATAAAAAACTCAAGAAGAATGAATGGTTAGCGATTCAGGGTGGGGTTGCTGAAGGAAGGTTAATTGGCGGGAATGCCAATGCCATGTATGGATTTATTGGTACGCCGTATTTCCCTAAAATTGTGGAAGGTGATATTTTATTAGTGGAGGACTGCTTAAAAAATGCTGCTATAGTTGAAAAGAATTTTGCAATGCTAAAATTGCATGGTATCTTTAACAAAGTTAGTGGGATTATTTTGGGGAAACATGAATGCTACGATGACTTAGGAACGGGTCGACAGCCATATCATATTCTACTTGAACAGTTGGATGGAATAAAGATTCCTATATTAGCAGAGGTGGATATTTGTCATACACATCCTATGCATCCAATTGCGATAGGCAAACGAGTAAGGATAGATGCCACAGCTAAGAAGATATACTGTTTGGAAAGATGGTTGTAATGATAAAGCCTTGCAAATCGTAGCAAGGCTTTATTTTCTAGAGGTTCCTATAATCATCATCAGTGATAGCGTACATTTTTACATTTTGGTATTGTCCCTTAACAAGCATACTTTTCCGTAATAACCCTTCAAACTGCATACCTGACTTCTCCATAACCTTTTGTGAGCCAATGTTTTCTTCAAAGCATCGTGCTTGGATACGTACTAAATCTAATTCATTAAAACCGAAGTCAATGAGTTTTTTTGTTGCTTCTGTTGTGAACCCCTTATTCCAAAAATCCTCAGAAAGCACATAGCCAATTTCCGCGTATTTATGGGTGTCATTAATCGTCACAAAATCAATCGTTCCAATAATTGTGCCTGCATATTCAATACCCCATAACATCAAATTGCCTTGCTGATAGCCATTAAAAATTAATGCCATAAAAGCCTTTGTATCCTCTAAGCTCGTGTGTGCTTGCCATGTCACATAACGCGCCACATTTTTACTGGAAGAGTAGTCATACATTGCTTCTAAATCCCCATGTGTAATTGGTCTTAATAGTAACCTTTCCGTTTTCATAATTGGTATTTTACTCATGATTTACCCCCTTTAACAAATAGTATATAAAAAAGTCGACCTATAATTATGAATTAGGTCGACTTTTTATATTTATTCATTTTTGCAGCGATCACATTAAGGATAGCGCTTATCTGTTGCAGAGGAATCCTTAGTTTTGGTTTTATGTTGTTCATCTTTCACTTTTTCATTCAATTCTTCGACAGGTATTGGATCTACTGTTTTCATGTCCTCGTGTTTATCAAAAATGCTTTCTTTATCTGTATCCAAAACATCAGGGTTATTCGTATTACGTGTTTTTGCCTGTTTTTTATCATTCATTCACTATCACCTCTTACTATTAACTTTCACTTTTTTACTAGAGTGTAAACATTTTATTTTGGGTGATAGTGTAAGCTAATTGTTTGTTGTCAGCGTCAATCCATAAGGACATAGCTTTTACTCGAATGATAATGAGTATAGTGAAACAGAGATGGCTATCATTCCTACCATTTTTGTTAGGAAGATATAGTGGTCTTTCCCTGAAGTGCACGTTCTTCCATAGCTGTGTCAAACTCTTTTTCAGATTTTGACACGACAACACAAGCTACGCCATTACCAATTAAATTTGTAACAGCTCGAGCCTCAGACATAAAGCGATCTACACCGATTAACAGCGCTATTCCTTCCACTGGTATCATTGGGAAGGCAGCTAAAGTTGCTGCTAATGTAATAAATCCTGAGCCTGTTACACCTGCTGCACCTTTAGAAGTAATCATTAAAATTCCGAGCAGTGTAATGATTTGAATCCAAGTTAGTTCCATTCCATATGCTTGTGCGATAAACAATGCAGCCATGGACAGGTAGATGGAAGTCCCATCTAGATTGAAGGAGTACCCAGTAGGAACGACTAAACCTACAACCTGCTTCGAGCAACCATAGTTCTCAAGCTTTCGCATCATAGATGGCAGAGCTGATTCAGAAGAGGAAGTCCCGATTACTAAGAAAATCTCATCTTTGATATAAGCGATAAATTTAAAGATGTTGAATCCAAAGAACTTTGCAATGGCACCTAAAATAAAGACAACAAATAAAAACATTGTTATATATACGGCAGCCATTAATAAACCTAGATTACCTAAAGATTTTAAACCAAAATTTCCAATTGTATAGGCCATTGCACCAAAAGCTCCGATTGGTGATATTTTCATAACCATACTTACAATCTTGAAGAATATCTCTGCTACTTGCTCAAAGAATGTGATGACTGGTTTTGCGGGTGCACCGATTGAGGCAGCTGCTAAGCCAAATAAAACAGCAGAGAATAGGACTGGTAATAATTGACCAGTTGCCAATGCACCAACTACATTTTCTGGAATAATACTAGAAATGAAGGCACCCAAGCCTTGCTCAGATTCAGCTGCAGCAGTTGTATATTTTGAAATATCAGCATCAGATGCACCTGATGTATCCAAGCCCGTACCAGGACTTACGATTAAAGCAACAGCAATTCCGATTGCTAATGCAATTGTGGAAACTATTTCGAAGTAAAGCAATGCCTTACCTCCGATTTTCCCGACCTTTTTCATATCTCCCATACTGCCGATTCCAATAACAACTGTTAGGAAAATAATAGGAGCAATTAACATTTTAATTAATTTGATGAATAAATCTGCTAAGATTTTCAAGCTGGCACCGAACTCGGGGAAAATGGCTCCGACAATAATCCCAAGTATGATAGCCACTATAACCTGAATGGTCAAATTTTTCAGTAACTTCATTTTTTGCTACCTCTTTTCTAAATTTTCTCTTTGATATCGCTTTCACTAAAAGTATCATAGCGAATATTTCTTTAAAAAAGAGATTTAGAAAATAAGAAACATATCGTTCATTAAGTACATTTACTTACATTTACATATAAATATAGTAATATCAATAACTATCTCTGTTATGGTACGCTATAGTTAATTAATTATTGTTATAATACAAAAACATAGAGTGATAATTAAGTTCTTTTTAAATTATCAGTTTATAATATTGTTCATTAAATTCAATATTTTCTGCTACTTATATCGACTAAATATGTTGTCAAAAGATTTTTTTGCAGATAATCTTAAAACTAAATATGTGTGCCACTGATTATGAGAATGCAAATTTGAAAGGAAGGAATTTTTTAATGATGAAAATGCCTGTGAACGGCAAAATACTGTTAGTGACATTTTTAATCATTGCACTCTCCTTTTTACTAGGTGGTATTTTTTTACTCGGTAACCTATTATCTGAACAGGAAAAAGATTTTGGACAGCGAGCAATGCTTGTGGCAAGAACTGTATCAAATGTACCAGAGCTTAGTGTACATCTGGAAAATGCCAATATAAAAGAATCTGCAAAAAATATTAATAAAATTGTAGATGGCATTAGAGTGATTCATAAGGCCGAGTATATTGTTGTAATGAATATGGAGCGTATTAAACTATCACACCCAGTAAGTAAGGAAATAGGAAAACGCAGTGAGTCGCAGGATTTAAACGCCGCATTTAGTGAACATTATTATGTATCAAAGGCACGTGGAGAATCGGGTGTTATGATACGGGCTTTCGTGCCAATTATTAATGATAAAAGGGAACAAGTGGGCATTGTAGTCGTTGGCTATTCATTACCAGATTTTCTGGAAATGTTACAAAGTTATGAGCGAGAAATTATGATAACTATTGTTATATCACTGATTTTCAGTATTTTCGGTGCCTATACACTAGGACGACATATAAAAAAACAAATGTTTGGGCTTGAACCTCATGAAATTGCAAAAATGTATGTGGAAAGAACAGAAACCTTTAATGCCATGCATGAGGGAATAATAGCGGTAGATAAGGAAATGAATATCACCATTTTTAATGAAAAAGCGGCCGATATTTTAGGTGTTACTAGGAAAATAGAGGACTGTATTGGACAAAAGATTTATGACGTTTTGCCTGATACCCGTCTGCCTGAAATTGTTGAAACAGCAACACCTGTTTATGATCAAGAGCTTTACATTAATCATCATAGTATCTTAAGTAATCGTGTACCTATTATTGTGAATGGAGAGCTGGTTGGTGCAGTTGCTATGTTTAAAGATTTAACAGCTGTGAAAAAGCTTGCGGAGGAAGTAACAGGTGTAAAGGCCTTTGTTCAAGCATTACGTGTACAAACCCATGAGCATAAAAATAAGATTCATACGATTGCGGGACTACTGCAATTGGGACATACAAAGCAAGCACTTGAATATGTTACTGTTACTACTGAAAATGAAGCCTCATTAACGAAGTTTTTAAATGAACGCTTTCATAATGAAAATATTTCAGGTTTGTTATTAAGTAAAGTAAGTTATGGAAAAGAACTGGGTATCGAGGTTGAAATTGATCGGAAAAGTCATTTTAAACGCTTTCCACCTCTATTAGATCATCATGATTTTGTTGTGTTGTTTGGCAATTTAATTGAAAATGCTTTTGAGGCATTAAATGTACTTTCTAAGGAAGATAAATATGTAGCCATCTCTGTAGACGAGCATGATGGCGTCTTAGCGATTGCAGTTACCGATAACGGGATTGGCATGACCAAAGAGGTGCAGGAGCGTATGTTTGAAAATGGATTTTCGTCAAAGGCTAGTGAAAATCGAGGCATTGGCTTGCATTTAGTCTATGAAATTGTAAGAAAAGGCAATGGAGATATTGAAGTAACAAGTGAATTTATGAAAGGAACAAGTTTCTTAATTTTATTTGAGTTAGGAGAAGTATAGATGGATGTAATAAATGTCTTATTGATTGAAGATGATCCAATGGTACGAGAAGTGAACAGACAATTTATTGAACAAATCAAAGGTTTTTCATTAGTTGGCTATGCTAGCAATGGAATTGAGGGAATTCAAAAAATTAAACAATTAACCCCAGAGCTTGTCTTTATGGACATTTTTATGCCAGAGCAGGATGGCATTATTACGTTAGGGAAAATACGAGAAGAGCATCTTCATGTTGATGTTATTGCTGTAACAGCTGCGAATGATATGCCCACTGTGCAGCGAATATTACACTTAGGTGTCTATGATTATATTATGAAGCCCTTTACGTTTGAGCGGATTGAGCAGACTTTAAAAAATTATCAAAGCTATAGAAGGAAAATAAGCGGGATGCAAGATTTAACTCAGCATGATGTCGATCATTTAATGCAACAGCGTCTTCCTGAACAAATTGTAGTAGAAACAACAGGAATGGATGCCATTCTTATAGAAGAACTCCCAAAAGGGTTTAATCGAGCTACCTTAGATAAGGTACTTGCATATATAAAAAAAAGTGGCGAGGCAGTATCAGCGGAGGAGGTATCAGCTTATATAGGTACAGCACGTGTTACAGCTAGACGCTATCTAGACTTTTTAGAAAAGCAGAAACTATTAAAAGTAGATATACAATATGGAAACGTAGGACGTCCTATTCATCGTTATTATATTTAGTTCAATTAGATTAAAGTGCGTATTTTAATAAGTTATGGTGAAAAATGTACAGATAAATTCTAAGCGTCCTATTTCCTAATACATATCTTTAAATTCCTTTAAGGGCAACATCTAAATTTTTTGGATACCAAAGTTGTTGCGTATTGGAAGAGATCTACATGACCATTTAAATTTTAAATAATTACAATTCAGATATTGTGGGAAGCAAGATGCTAAAGCACAAAAAATTATTCCCAAGACATAAATTAAGATGGAAAAAGCCCTGCATAAAGCAAGGCTTTTTTAGCGTCAACGTTGTTTGAGATTGTGTATAGGCTAAATTTAAATGTTATTTTTTTTATTAACAATTTTCTTGAAATAAAATCTTCACTTTTTTTCTAGCGAGTCAACATGCTCAGCAGTAGGTTTACCAGCTTTTAATAAGACTTTACTGCCCAGAAGGAAAAATCCTTGGATGAAGAGTAATAATCCTGTACCGATGAGTAGCCACTCAATAGCAATAATATCAGCTATTGGCCCGAAAATTAGCATTCCTAAAGGCATCATAGAGGTAGATATCATACTGAGAATGCCAAATACTCTTCCCATATAGTCACTTTCCACTTTTTCTTGTAATAACACCGTTGCAGGTGTATTAAAGATTGGCATGGCTATGCCAGTAATGGCCATGATTCCGAGATACAACCAAAAAATAGGAATGACGCCGAGAGCTATTGTACAAAGACCAAATAACAAAGCAGATAATGTCATTGTATGAACTTTATTTTTAAAGCCACCCCATGTTGCGATTGCGATACCACCGATTAACATCCCAATGGCAAAGGCCATTTCGATGGCAGTCAAACGCCATACATCATTGCCAAAAGTTCGTGTCACTTGTAAAGGCGTTAAAAAGGCAGCAGGTGCAGCAAGCAGCATGAAAAAGGCAAAGAACAAGAATAATTGTTTCAAGAAAGCATGCTCTTTAATATAGATTAAGCCTTGTTTCATATCACTAAAATAGCCTGTTGTTTGTGGCTGATTAGCTTTTGCATGTGCAGGGATATGCAGAAATAATAAGAAGATAGCGATGGCAATAGCCGCTGTTGTCACATCAATAAAGAAAATGGATTCAATAGAAGCCATCGTTAACAATGCACCACTTGCCATAGGTGCAAGAATCATGATGAAGGCTTGAATACTACTATTTGCACCATTGACCTTCATTAAATGCTCTTCAGGCACAAATTGTGGCAAAATTGCGCCCACTGCTGGTGTTTGAATACCTGCACCAACTGCGCGTACGGCTGATATAACAAATAGTAGCCAGAGCTCATCATAGCCGATTAAAAATAAAATAGCTAGAATTAGCGTAGATAAGGCAATCATTCCATCTGCTAAAATAATAAGCCATTTACGGTTATAGCGATCTGCCCAGACACCAGCAATAGGTGCTAAGAAGAAGGTTGGTAAAAAGCCGCAAATGATCGCGATGGTCATCATGCTGCCTGATTGTGTTGTAAGTGTGATATACCATGTAATGGCATATTGCACAAGAGCAGAGCCAAAAAGTGAAATCGTTTGACTACTTAAAAAAAGTATTGTGTTACGTTTCCAATGTTCCAATTTCGTCATCCCTTTCTAACAGTAGTGCCTGTGTGGAAAGTAAAAGACAACACAAAAAAAGAGGGGAGTAGAAGTCCCCTCTTTTCCAGTATTCCTAAAACAGACTAGACCTAATTCCATTTCCCTTGCACAGCAGGCAAAGTGTACACATATTTAATTAATAAGGTGAAATCGTAGTCTAATTGAAGCTGTCATTTGGAATACCCTCCGTTCTATATAAGTTGTGTTGATTGTAGCATAAAGTTCATCGATGCGTAAAGAATGAATTAAGCAAAAACTAGGTTGAATTTAAAAATTTGGAAATTGTGAAATGAATCTCATAAAATGAAACGCCATGCATCTATATTTATCGATTTCTTTAAAGGAAAAGTACTATTCATTGTCTTTTCAGTAGTTTTTTTATACATATTTTGAAACTATCGGGAACGTTTGTTAGAGATGAAACTTATAATTGATTCCAATAAAGTTGCTTCGGAGACGTGCATATAGCGAGTACTTGTCATATACTAAAATAGAAAAATAGCAAATGGAGGAAATATGAGAAAGAAAAATAGTAAATGGAAGATCTTAACTTTAGTCGCGATGATTTTTGTTCTATGCCTATCGACAATCCCTACAAAGACTGCCATGGCAAGCACGACACAGCCAAAAAGGGAGATGAGGGCTGTCTGGATTTCAACCGTTCTTAATCTTGATATGAAAGCAGGTATGACGAAGGAGCAGTACACGGCTTGGACACGCCAAACCTTGGATCAACTAAAAGCCAATAAATTCAATACTGTTATTTATCAAGTAAGACCAACAAATGATGCAATGTATGCCTCTGATCTAGCGCCATGGTCATCTTACATAACAGGCAAAAAGCAAGGCACGAATCCAGGCTACGATCCTCTTGCGATCATGATAGAGGAAAGTCATAAACGGGGTATGGAGCTGCACGCATGGATGAATCCTTATCGTGTAACAATGTCTGGACAAAAACTGACAGACCTTGCTGCTGATAATGTGGCTAGAACACATCCAAATTGGGTTATCAAATACGGTAAGCAATATTATTTAAATCCTGGTTTACCAGAAGTACAAGACTATTTAGTTGAAGTAGTAAGAGAGCTAGTAGCCAATTATGATATTGACGCAGTGCATATGGATGATTATTTTTATCCATATAAAGTTGCTAATGAAGTTTTTCCAGATCAAGCAGCTTTTAAAAACTATGGTGCTTCCTTCAAAAAGGTGGAGGATTGGCGACGAGATAATGTCAACCGTCTTGTAGAAAATCTTTACACGGCCATTAAAGACACAAAGCCATATGTTCAATTTGGTATTTCACCATTTGGTGTATGGCGCAATAAATCGCTAGATAAAACAGGAAGCGATACAAGGGCTGGTGTTAATAATTACGATGATTTATATGCAGACGTCAGAACATGGATTCAAAATGGCACAATTGATTACATTACACCACAAATTTATTGGTCAAGAACATTATCTGTTGCGAAATATGGAACGCTGCTAGATTGGTGGAGCCATGAAGTGCAAACCTACGCAACAACACACCCTGTGCATCTATACATTGGGCTTGCTGATTACAAAGTTGGCAATGATAGTGATGCAGCATGGAAAAATAAAATGGAGCTACCTAGTCAAATACTAGCGAATCGTTCGGAAAAGGTAGCGGCTGAGGGGCAAATGCATTTCTCCTTGAGAAGCTTTCAAAACAATAAACTAGGCTATGCAACGATTGTTAGTCAACAATTATATAATTACACAGCACTGACACCAGAAACAACTTGGGATGATGACACAGTGCCGAACGTGCCGACTTTTGTGCAAGTGACAAAGGAAGCGGCAGGTCGTAAGATAGAGATTATAGACGAAAATGAAACACAACCACGCAAGTATGTCATTTATCGTTTTACAGGAAACAAAGAAGGCTCTTATGATGACCCTCGAAATATAGTGGATGTTGTTTATAATATGGATGGATTCACTAAATTTGTGGACAAGTCAGCTCTTGCTAAGCATAGCTATATATACGGCATTAAGGCTGTATCAAATACAGGTGTGGAAAGCAAGGAAGTTTTTGTCGTAATAGAAAATCAATAAAAAGCTTAGGATAAAAAATAACCACTCACGCAAAGATTGCATGAGTGGTTGTTTTTTTTTATTAATTTTCTTCAATATCTTTACGGTTTTTCTTTAACATTTTAGATAGCATTTCATAAACAATTGGTACAACAACGAGTGTTAATAGGGTAGAAGATAATAAACCGCCAATTACAGTAATAGCTAAGTCTTTGGAAATTAACCCACTACCGCCAGTACCAAGTGCCATTGGAATCATAGCTCCAATTGTAGCGATGGCTGTCATCAGGATAGGACGTAAACGTGTTGCTCCTGCTTCAAGGATCGCTTCACGCATGGCAAGACCATCATGTTCCATATGAATGATACGGTCAACTAATACGATGGCATTTGTTACGACGATACCAATCAACATCAATAGACCCATCATGACAGATACAGAAATAGTCTGCCCTGTAACGAATAAACCAATAAATGCACCAATTACTGCGAATGGTAGTGAGAAAAGAATAGCGAATGGAGCTAAACCTTCTCCGAATGTTACCACTAGAATGAAGTAAACAATGGCAATGGCTGCTAACATCGCAATACCAAGCTTAGTGAATGTTTCTTGCATATCTGCAGCAACACCAGCAACACCAAGTGTTACACCTTTTTGTAAATCTAATTTATCAATTTTTTTATCAGCAGCAGTAGTGGCTTTTGAAATATCGTCACCGATAATCGTACCAGATACTGTTGCGAAATATTCACCTTTTGAACGAGATAATGAGTTAAGTGTTGTACCTTCCTCAACATCTACTAATTCTCCGATAGTCATTGTTGTACCTAATGCTGTTTTAATTTCAGTGGCTAAGACATCATCAAGTGAAGTCGCAGCTGCTTTAGCATCGCGTTGAACGATGACATCGATATCTTTACCATCGTTTTTCACGGTAGTTAATACTTCTTGCGATGTATTTGAATTTAATGCCATCACGATTTGAGCTGTCGTTAACCCGTATTGAAGGACATTTTTTTGTTCAACTTTTAGCACATGCTCTACGTATGGATCTTCATTATCAGATTTAATATCTTCTAAGCCATCCACTTCTTTTAGAGCACCCTCTACTTGTTTCACAGCATCTCGAAGTTTATCTAAATCATCACTATACAGTGTATAGCTGACTTCGTTTGATGACATCGACATAGAAGTGAAGTTTTGAGACTTCCATTCTCCTGATTGCCCGATGTTAAATACATAGTCTTCAACCTCATCACGAGCTTTAGGGAAGTCTTCCATATCCGGATCAAAGATAAGGTACATTAAGGCACCGCCAGCACCTCCACCCATCATCATTGCTGATGGATCGACATTCTTCGCATCTGTAATGGAAACTTGTAAAATATCAACATCTTTACGTTTCATTAATTCTTTTTCTACTTTTTCAACATTTGCTGCCGTTTCGTCAGCCAGCTCTCCCGTTGCAGGCGTATACGTTAAGTACATAACTTTTTCTTCTTGTGAGCCCATAAAACTAAAACCAATAAGTGGTGTTAATGCAAGAGAACCAACAAGTAAAAGAATCGCAAGGACAGATGTAATAATTTTGTGATTTAATACTTTTTCTAAGACACCTTTGTACCAGGTAGCAAGTTTACCAACTTCTTTATGTTGGCTTTCAGTCTTCTCACCGTATAACTTTTTACGGAATAAGAAGTGAGATAAAGCAGGTACGATTGTGATCGCAACTAATAACGATGCACCTAATGCAAATGTCATTGTAAGGGCAAATGGCATGAATAATTCGCCTACCATACCACCTACGAAAATAAGAGGAGCGAATACAGCGACCGTTACCAATGTTGAAGAAAGAATTGGTTTGAACATTTCAATTGTTGCTTCGCGAATTAGGGCACGACCTGTAAGTTTTTCTTGTTTTAAGTGAATTCGTCGGTAAATATTTTCTACAACTACGATTGAGTCATCGATAACACGACCGATTGCGACGGTAATCGCGCCGAGGGTCATGATGTTTAATGTAATATCCATCCAGTTTAATAGGAGTAATGCCATAAAGATAGAAACTGGGATAGAAATAATTGAAATAATCGTTGATTTGAAATCACGTAAGAATAGTAAAATGATTAATACGGCAATTGCGCCACCAAAGACTGCTTTTTCGATCATTGTAAATACAGAATCTTCAATTGGGGCACCTTGGTCAAGAGAGATCTCTACGTTTAAGCCATCTAATCGTTTTTCCTCATCCTTCATAAGGTCTTTTACGGCATTAACAACTGTTACCGTATTCGCATCTTGGCCTTTTACGATTTGAATAGCAATGGCATCTTGACCATTTGTACGTGAAACAGATTGCACTTTACCTTCTACTTCAATTTTTGCAATATCACCTAGACGAACGAAAGGTGAAGGATTTGTAGCTGAAGGTGTAACTGGAATTAATAAGTCTTTCAGTTCATCCACTGATTTTACCTTACCATCTACTGAAACGGCTTGTTCCCCGACAGTAAATTGATATAAACCAAGTGACAGTGACATATCACTTGCCTGAATCATTTGTTTAACAGTTTCCTCTGTTAAACCAAGTGCTGCCATTTTTTCTTCATCGTATTTAAACGATACTTGTTCAATATGCTGACCTGTGATGGTAGCAGATGCAACACCATCAATCTTTTCGATTTTAGGCAGTAAAACTTCTTCTACTGTTGAAGTTAAATCAACAATATCTTCCTTAGAGCTACTTACAGATAAAGCGACTACGGGCATCATGTTCATGCTGATTGCCATAATAGTAGGCTCTTGAGCACCTTCAGGTAGTTTAAGATTATCTAAAGCTGCTTCTAATTGACGTTTTTTCTCATCCATATCAATTCCATAGTCGTATTCCACTTGAACTTGTGCTACGTTGGAAGAGGAAGTTGAGTAAACAGCCTTCACATCTTCTAAACTTTCTATGGATTTTTCGAACGGAATGGAAAGTTCATTCATGACTTGTTCAGGCGTTGCGCCAGGATATACGCCCATGACAATTAAATACGGGATCGAAATATCAGGTATCGATTCCATTTTCATCCTTGTACCCGAATAAATACCAGAGACAGTGATGATAATTGTTAATAACCACACTGCCAATTTGTTCTTTAATACGAAATTAACTAAACCTTTCACCTTCACACCTACCCTTTATTGACTATCTAAATTCAATTATTTATACTAATGACTAATCGGTCATTTGTCAACGAAATGCATTAGGAGAGAGTTAAAAATATGTTAAAAAAGCAATTAATTATGGAGAAAGCGTTAGAACTGTTTTCTGAACAGGGTTTTGAAGCTACGTCAGTACAACAAATTACAGAACGCTGCGGGATTTCTAAAGGTGCATTTTATTTATCCTTCAAAACCAAAGATGAGCTTGTTATATCTATGGTTGATTACTATTTACAGCAGTTTATTACAGATGTTGACCAAGTAGTCAGAGGAACGTATAGCAAAGAAACTGTTTTGGTTGAATTTTATAAAAGTATTTTTCAAGCATTCAAAGACCATTCTGCATCTGCACGTGTATTCTTTAATGAAAAGGTCTTTTTAACAAAAAAAGAGCTATTTCATAAAATAACAGCGTATGAAGCAGAAATGTCGAAATCAATTCTCTATATGCTTGAGCAGCTTTATCAGGATCAATTAAAAGAAATGAAATATGATGTAATGTACTGCATAAAAGGATTTATGAAGAGCTATGCTGAGCTTTTTATTTTTTCAGATATGCCACTTGATTTAGAGCAATTAGCTAAATCTTTAGCAGAAAAGACAGATATTATTGCCCATCATACAACCATTCCATTTATTACAGCAGATCTTGTGCCGTTTATTGCAAAGCCGTGTGAGGAAGACGTGTCAGAAGATGCTTTACTACAATTATTGGAGCAAAATATAAATCATACTGAGGATTCTATAGAAAAAGAATCCATTGAGTTGTTAAAGCAAGAAATAGAAAATCCTACTTATGGTAAAGCAATCATTAAGGGGCTAATTGAAAATCTACGTTTAGACCCAGCGTATCATTGGATTGCATATGTAACTGCAAAATACTTTAATATTTGAACTCTAGGATAGAATTGTTCACGTTTGGCGGTGAACAATTCTATTTTTAATGGTTTTTATCTATGAATGGGGGCATAGATTGCAAGGCCTCTAACGCACTTGCAAAGGGTTCTTGAATCCATAATAGGCGCTCAAGAAAATCTTGGACTTTGATTGGTAATTTTAATTCCTGCTGCCAAGCTTTCTCTTTTTTCTTGCTTGGCTTGTAGTCTGAGTATAGTAAAAATAATAAAAAATGGCCGACAAAATAAAGATCACTAATATGATTTTCGGCACGTTTTGGATTTTCAATCGTAGAGATATCGATTTGCTTTTGATAAGTGGTAGCTAGACCAAAGTCAATAATATGCAATTGCTGACCCACTAACAATATATTCGGAATCCGTAAATCGCGATGTACAATACCATAATTGTGTAACTGTACAATTTGCTCTAATAATTGCTTTGTAATAGCAAGGGATTGAGCAATTGTAAATTTGGTACCATTCTGAAAAATAAGCTCCTCAAAAGTTTGCCCATTGACATAGTCCATGATAAAAAATGGGCTGTCTGAAATTGTTCCTGCTGAATGGATGGTAGGAACATAGGGTAGTGAAAGTTGCTGGAGTATGTGAATTTCTTGTTGAAATTTATGAATGGTTTTCTGGTGGTGACGATGTTTGGGTCGCAAGCATTTTAAAACAAATAGACTTGCTGACGAGCAATCTTCAATTAAATACGTACGACCATATGAGCCATAGCCAAGGAATTTTTTAAAAGAAAAATCTGGATGTTCGGCTATGTAAAGTTCTACAGCCTGGTCAAAACTTTTTTCGGAAATTCGTTTCCACCACATTAGCTACTAAAGAAACTCATAGAGCTGAAAAAACTGCGTGAGCTTTTACGAGAGCCACGCTTATAATGCTTGTGACCATAATAATTATGTCGCTTTGAATATCTACTACGGCTACTTGATGAAGAATAATGGCGTTTGGATTTACTATTGAGTAAGGAATGAAGAATTTTATCTAGCATAAAAACGCTCCTTTTTGATGTTGTTATTACTATATACGCAAAAATAAAAAGGAGGTTTCAAAAATAAAAAAGAAACTATGTAAATTTTACATAGTTTCTTTTTACGAGGTTAAACCTCCATAATAATCGGTAAGATCATTGGACGACGTTTTGTTTTTTCGAATAGATAAGGTCCCAATACGTCTGTAATTTCATTTTTCAATTCTGTCCATTGAGGAGTTTTGCTTTGAATTGTTTCATTCAGATGACGGTTTAGCATTTTTTGTGCCTCGTTGATCATCGTACCTGATTCACGCATATAGACAAATCCACGTGAGATGATGTCAGGGCCAGAAACAATTTTTTGGTTTTCCATATCAACACTTACAACTACAATCACTAAACCTTCTTCAGAAAGAATACGGCGATCACGTAACACGATATTACCGATATCGCCAATACCATTGCCATCAATGTAAACATCTCCTGAAGGAATACGCCCAGCTACATGTGCTTCATTGGCACTTAGTGCTAGAACATCACCATTTTCCATAACAAATGTATTGTCTAGTGGAACATCGCAATCTTCAGCTAAATGTGTATGCATTTTTAACATACGGAATTCACCATGGATAGGCATAAAGAACTTAGGCTTCATTAAACGAAGCATCAGTTTTTGTTCTTCTTGAGATCCGTGACCAGATGTATGAATGTTGTTTAATGCACCATGAATGACTTCTGCACCTGCACGGAACAATAAATTAATGATTTTATTAACACTCACGGTATTACCTGGTACTGGTGAAGAAGAAAAGATAACTGTATCGCCAGGCTGTATTTGAATCTGACGATGTGTCCCGTTGGCAATACGTGACAAGGCAGCCATTGGTTCACCTTGAGAGCCTGTACATAAAATCATCACTTCGTTTGCAGGAAGTCGATTGATGCTTTGAGCATCAATAAATGTATCCTTTGGAGCAGTAATGTAACCTAGCTCACGACCAATCGTAATAGCATTGTCCATTGAGCGACCAAAGACAGCAATCTTTCTTCCGTATTTTACGGCTGCGTCTGTGGCTTGCTGTAAACGGTGAATATTTGATGCAAAGGTAGCAAAAATAATACGGCTATCCACCTTACGGAAAATCTCGTCGATACTTTTTCCAACTGTGCGCTCTGACATTGTGAAATTAGGCTTTTCAGCGTTAGTACTATCAGATAGTAAGCAAAGCACGCCATCACGTCCGATTTCAGCCATCTTTGTTAGGTTGGCTGGTTCACCCACTGGTGTAAAGTCAAATTTAAAGTCACCTGTGTGAACGATATTACCAGGCGGTGTTTTAACAACAATTCCATAAGCATCAGGAATACTATGTGTTGTTCTAAAGAAGCTAACAGATGTTTTTCTGAATTTAATAACATCCTCTTCTTTAATTTCAATGAGTTTTGTTGTACGTAGCAAGCCATGTTCTTCTAATTTATTACGTAATAAGCCAAGTGCAAGCTTACCGCCATAGACAGGGATATTTACTTGACGTAAAAGGTATGGAATACCCCCAATATGATCCTCATGCCCATGGGTAATAAACAGTCCTTTGATTTTATCGACATTACGTACTAAGTATGTGTAATCAGGAATAACATAGTCAATGCCGAGTAAGTCGTCTTCTGGAAATTTTATACCGGCGTCAATTAAGATAATTTCATCTTGAAATTGAACGCCATAAGTATTTTTGCCGATTTCGCCCAGTCCGCCGAGCGCGAAAACAGCTGCTTGGTCATTTTTAACAAACTTCATGTTTGTTAAATTTCCTCCAAGACGAAGTTCGGGCTTGCTTGTTCGTACTCTAAGTAGTTACCCTCAAGCAGTTGAATGAACTCGATGTTATAGTTTCGGTCTTTTAGCTTTTCACGTACTTCACGTTCTGAAGTAGCTTCTAGGTATAGACTTTTAGTATTTTCGCGAACTGGAATCTCATTTGCATTTTCTTGATAATAAACTTTGTAAATCATAGTTTGCTCTCCTTTAATTGCGTACAATTTTCTTGCACCTTTGACTACTACCACACACGTGCTACAAGAAAACAACGAATTTCTTTTATTGAAGAAATGTACGTTTGTAATACTTGTATCTCAATGCTTCAGATGTGCACTATGTTATAAAATTGTATAGGAAGTAGTGAGACAGTGGTTGCGTATAGCCAAATAAATGCATTTCCTTTATATTATCACGCACTTCCTCTAAAATAAAGAAAAGCCCTTCAAATAATGAAGGGCAAATGTTAGGCAATTGATTTTTTTCCGAGTACGCCGCGAAGTTGCTTCAATAATTTTCGTTTGAGTTTCTTCAGCATGGCACATCACTCCTTAGGATCATTATAATTAAAATTATTGTCTATGTAAAGTCATTTAGCTTGAAAGGATAATATTTATGGAAAGGGTTAATAGAATGAACAAAATTTTATTTTTTGATGTCGATGGTACTCTCTATAACAGTGAAAAAAAGTTACCTTCATCTGCAAAAGAGGCACTTTTGACAGCACGACGTAATGGTTATGAATTGGCGATTGCTACTGGTCGAGCACCATTTATGATTGAGTCATTGCTAGAAGAATTAGAGATCGATACGTATGTTACCTTCAATGGCCAATATGTTGTCTATAAAGGTGAGGTTGTCTATACAAATGGGATTGCGAAAGATGAACTAGCTAAAATTATTGCCTTTGGTGAGGCGCGTAACGAACCGGTAGTGTTTTTAGATGATAAACGGATGATTGCCTCAGTTGGCGATCATCGTATGGTAGCTGAAAGCTTAGATACTCTTAAATATCCGTATCCAGAGTTAGACTCATCTTATTATATGCAGAACAATGTATATCAAACACTTATTTTTATGGAAGAAAAAGATGAACCTTTATATAATGAAACATTCCCAAATGTTCAATTTGTACGTTGGCATCGTTATTCTTGTGATATTTTGCCAAAGGGAGGTTCGAAGGCTGCTGGTATTGAAAAGGTGCTTGAAAAAATGGGCATCACTTTACAAGATGCCTTTGCTTTTGGCGATGGCATAAATGATATTGAGATGCTACAGGCAGTTGGGACAAGTGTTGCTATGGGAAATGGCCATGAGCGAGTGAAGGCAGTTGCTCATCATATTGCAGACCATGTAGACGAGGATGGTCTCTCAAAAATAATGCGTAAGCTATCCATTATATAAAAATGAAAAACAACTAGTTGTGAAATTTACAACTAGTTGTTTTTTATTGATTAATGGTCTATGCCATATTGACGGTTTTTATTTGAACACCTTTTTCCGAAAAATGTTGAATCGTCTTTTTGGATAGTCCGTCATCTGTGATAATGACATCTACGTCATCCACTGGACAAACTTGAATCGCTACATCTTTATTAAATTTTGAGGAATCTGTAGCTACGTAGACTTTTTGAGAGATGGAAATAATTTGCTTTCTAGTAATCGCTTCATCCAAGCTAAAATCAGATATGCCTTTTTCAATTGAAACGCCACTAGCGCAAATAAAAGCTTTATTGATATTAAGATGCTCGAAGCGAAATAAAAATTCATTTGATGTCACTGATTTTTCAGAATGGCGTACTTTACCCCCAAGCAGTATAACCTCAATGTTAGAGCCGATTAGATCAAATGCTACAGGTAGTGAATTTGTCACCACTGTTAGTTTTTCCTTGTCCAATAAAAATGGTGTCATTTGATAGGTAGTTGTTCCGCTATCAATGAAAATACATTCCCCATCTTGAACGAGCAAAGCACATGCTCTGGCAATAGCGATTTTCTCTGTTAACTGTTCGTGAAGTCGGTGATCAATTAGTCCTTCTACTGGCTCAATATATTTAACGCCCCCATAAAATTTTTCAATTTTTTTGTCTTGCATCAACTGTTGGACATCACGACGGATCGTTTCCATTGAAACGTTAAACTCTTTTGTAAGTGTTACTAATTTTACTACCTTATGTTGACGTATAAACTGCAAAATTTGGTGTTGCCTTTCTATCATATACATTTCATCACCTCTACTAGATATTTACTCAAAATAATCATAACTTTGTCAACAGTTGGTCAGAATTTACTCAACATTTACACAAATAAACATTTTCCTTTACAAATGGTCTCTATACTGAAGCTAAGAACTGAGTGAGGTGACCCAATTTGTTAGAGCTAAAAAATATCTCAAAAAGCTATAAAAATAAAAAAGTTTTAGTAGATATCAATGTAACCATCGAATCAGGTGAGATTATTTCATTGCTAGGGCCGAGTGGCTGCGGTAAAACTACTTTGCTTAATATCATTTTAGGACTTGTAGATCCAACTGCTGGTCAGCTTGTCTACAATGGACAAGATATTTCCAAGCAATCAATGCAAGAAAGAGGATTTAATATAGTGTTTCAGGATTTTGCATTATTTCCTCATTTAAATGCATACGACAATATCATTTATGGATTAAAAAATAAAAATGTGAAAATGTCCAAAGAGGAGATACAAGAATACATTGATTTTTTAGAGCTAGCTCCTCATTTGCATAAGAAGATTCATGAATTGTCTGGTGGGCAAAAACAACGCGTTTCCATTGCAAGAACACTCGTGATGCAACCTAAAATTCTATTATTAGACGAACCACTAAGTGCACTAGATGGCGTTATAAAGGAATCTATAAAGGAACGTATTAAATCCATCGCCCGTGAATTTAATTTGACGACGATTATCGTGACACATGATCCGGAAGAAGCCCTTACCTTATCGGATAAAGTCATCATTATTAATGAAGGTACAGTTGCTCAATTTGGCACACCTCATGAAATTGTTACAGCGCCAAAAAATAAATTTGTAGAAGATTTTATCTTAAGGCAGCTTCATATTAAGCGACATAACATCTATCAATTGTTTGGAGAAACATATGCTTAAAACGAATAAAATAATGAAATTAATTTTTCTACCGATTCTACTATTTTTTCTATTCTTTTTAATTGTGCCATTGCTTTATATGTTTTGGCAGTCATTCAAAATAGGCAATGTCGTTACCATTCAAAATTATATAGAAGCTTTACGGAATATCGAAATTCGTGAAGCTTTTACGAATAGTTTTAAAGTTTCTTTTGTAGCATCAGTGATTACAACCATTTTAGCCTTTTGGTTGGCCTATGCTGTTCATTTTACTACGATGCATCGCCATACAAAAAAGCTAGTTCAAATTGGAATTACCTTGCCGATGCTACTGCCAACCATCACCTATGGCTTTGTATTGATTTATACATTTGGGAATCAAGGAATTCTAACAAAATTAGTGGGGCAGCCTCTTTTTACAATCTATGGGTATAACGGCTTGGTGATCGGTTACGTCTTATACACATTACCAGTTGCTTTTATATTAATGCAAAACTCCATGCAATATATCGATAAACGTTTTTTACTTGTTTCAATATTAATGCATGATCAGCCAATGCGTCGTTTTTATCATACCGTATACCGTCCTATGGTTGGGACAATTGGCGGGGCATTTATTTTAACATTTGTTTTAAGCTTCACAGACTTTGGAATCCCTGCATCGGTTGGTGGCAATTACAGGGTAATAGCTACTGAACTCTACCAAGCTATGTTAGGTTCCATTGTGCATTTTGAACGTGGAGCAGTCATTTCTGTGTTAATGCTAGTACCTGCAGTATTAGGTGTTGTCATGCTAACGATTTTAGAGCGCTTTAATTTTCAATATAAACAGGTTGGGCAAAGTGAACTTGTAAAGCATCGTTTACGAGACGCGCTATTTACAATTTATTCAATTCTCTGTGTAACAGCTGTATGTATTATTTTTTCAACCATGTTTATCGTGCCTTTTACCAAAGGCTATCCGTACGATTTCAGCTTTACATTAGAGCATGTTCAAAATGTACTCGCAGAGAAAGATTTAACAAAGGTTTACATCAATTCTCTCATCGTAGCGGTTCTAACAGCAATATTAGGTGTGGGCATAACATTTATGTCGGCGCTTCTTAATACAAGGACACTATTAAAAGGAAGAAAAAGCTTAGATGTAACTTCTATGATGACAAATACAGTTCCAGGTATGGTACTTGGATTATCCTACTTATTTTTCTTTAATGGAAGTTCTTTAAAGGGTACTTTTCTTATCATTATCGCATGTAATATCGTGCATTTTTTTACGACACCTTATTTAATGGCGAAAAATTCATTGCAAAAAATGGATCCTACGTGGGAAGTGACAGCTGAGCTGTTAAAGGATTCGTGGTTAAAAACCGTGATACGAATTATTTTACCGAATATTAGGCCAACGATTTATCAAATGTTTAGCTACTATTTTTTAAATGCGATGGTTACAGTCAGCGGTGTTATTTTTCTTGTCAGCACAAAGACAATGCTTGTATCGACAAGGATAAAAGAGCTACAGCATTTCGCAAAGTACACCGATATTTTTGTTTTATCGATATTCATTTTATGTACAAACCTCATTGTGAAATTAGGTTGTGATTATATAGCAGCACATAAAGAAAAAACGGAGGAGATTACAAAATGAAGAAGTCAACAGGCATGATGTTAGGGACAGTAAGTGCAGCAGCAGTCGTTTTAGCTGCATGTGGAGGAGTAGCAGCAGATTCCAAAGAGCAAGTCATCATTTATTCAAATGCTGATGATGAAGCTATTGAAGTGATGGAAACTACATTAGATGATAAAGGCTATAAAGGTAAGTATTTAATCCAGTCGTTTGGTACTTCTGAGTTAGGTGGCAAAATGATGGCGGAAGGGACAGATATTGAAGCAGATGTTGTAACAATGGCTTCTTATTTTATAGAAAGTGCACAAACCTCAAAATCCATGTTTGTGGATATTTCTTCAGACTTAAAGCCTCTTGATGGGAGTGTTACGTATGCATTACCGATTTTAGGCAATGTAGGCTCTATCTTTATTAATACAGAGGTATTACAACAAAAGGGGCTATCTATTCCGAAATCCATTAAAGATTTGACAGACTCTGCTTATAAGGATTTAGTGTCATTCCCAAACATTATGGACTCCTCAACAGGGTGGCTTCTAGTACAAGCTATTATAAAGGAATATGGTGAAGAGGAAGGGAAAAAAGTTCTAGCAGAGTTAATTAAAAATGCAGGACCACATATTGAAAGTTCAGGCTCTGGCCCTATTAAAAAGGTGAAAACAGGAGAAGTTGCTGCAGGCTTTGGTTTACGTATCCAAGCTATTGATGCCAAAAACGAAGGGTTACCGATTGATTATATTGACCCGACAGAAGGAAATTTCACTTTAACGGAATCTGTAGCTGTTGTAGACAAAGAAGGTGAGGAAGCATTAGCAAAAGAAATTGCAAAGGTAATTGCAACAGAGGCTCGTGATGGTCTTCTAGAGCAATATCCTGTAGCTCTATACGAAGGAGAACAAGTAAAGGACGAGCACGTTCCTACCTATTTGAAAAAATGGGATACTACCTTAACCGTAGATTTATTAGAAAAACACCAAGCCTTCTTTAAAGAAGCACAGCGATAAGGAGTTATAGCAGATGAGTAACTATAAATTATTGACGCCAGGTCCATTGACAACAACTAAAGCAGTGAAACGAGAAATGTTAAAAGATCGTTGTACATGGGATGACGATTATAAAAATGTGACACAAGTGATTCGTAAGCAACTCTTAAAATTAGCAAAAGTTGATGAAGCTGATTACACTACGGTACTAATGCAAGGAAGTGGAAGCTTTGTAGTAGAGTCTGTACTAACAACTGCAATTGGTGAAAATGATAAGGTGCTGATACTAACAAATGGAGCTTATGGTGAAAGAATTGTTGAAATGGCCAAAGCCTTAAAGTTACAGCATGTTGTTTATAGTGCACCTTATGATGAACAGCCCTCCTTGTTAGAAGTTCAATCCTTCCTTGAAAGAGATAGGAGTATTACTCATGTAGCTCTCGTACATTGTGAGACGACTACTGGTATTTTAAATCCTATTAAAGAAATTGGGGAAGTTGTTCATTCGTTCAACAAAACGTTTATTGTGGACGCCATGAGTAGCTTTGGAGGCGTACCAATGGATTTATCAAGCTTGCATATTGATTTTTGTATTAGTAGTGCCAATAAATGTATTCAGGGTGTCCCAGGCTTTGGTTTTGTTATTGCGAATACAAGAGCACTGGAAAAATGTAAGGGACAAGCTCGAAGTGTTGCATTAGATTTGCATAGTCAGTGGGAAGTAATGAAGCAAGATGGGAAATGGCGTTTCACATCGCCTACACATGTAGTGGCAGCTTTTGCGAAGGCGCTTGAAGAGTTGAATGAAGAAGGCGGAATTCATGCCCGCTACAAACGCTATGCGTATAATAATCAACTACTTCGCTCTCGCTTGTCAGTGCTGGGATTTAAAGCGTATATTTCGGAGGAGCTTCAATCACCAATTATCACAACATTTTTATTCCCGTATAAAGAGTTTTCTTTTGAGCATTTTTATCAAGAAATAAAAAATGCAGGTTTTGTTATCTATCCAGGTAAGCTGACGGATGTCGATACATTCCGTATTGGCAATATTGGTGATATTCATGAGGAAGATATTCTTGCATTATGTGAAATCATTGAAAATTATATGGTGGTGAAAAACAATGAAAATTGAGACGGTTATTTTGGACTGGGCAGGCACAGCAGTTGACTTTGGTTGTTTTGCCCCTGTTAATGTTTTTTTAACAATTTTTGAGGATGCTGGTGTAATAGTTACACTGGAAGAGGCTCGTAAACCAATGGGGATGCTGAAAATTGATCATATCCGCACCATGCTAGAAATGCCAAGAATTAAAGAAGAATGGCATCGTGTACATGGACAATCCTTTAATGAAAAGGATGTACATGTATTGTATAATCATTTTGAAACAAAATTAATGGAGTCTTTGGCGACCTATACAGATCCTATCCAGCACGTGAAAACAACAGTACAGCAATTAAGAGATGCAGGTATTCGAATAGGCTCTACAACTGGCTATACAGATGCAATGATGGAAGTAGTGACAAAGCATGCTGCTGACAAGGGCTATCAACCTGATTTTCTTGTAACACCAACACAGGTTGGTGATAAAGGGCGACCATATCCATATATGATTTTTAAAAATATGGAGGCATTAGGTTCGCAAGCGACGAAGCAAGTTGTGAAGGTTGGCGATACAACATCAGATATAAAGGAAGCCTTGAATGCAGGTGTTTGGGCTGTTGGCGTTATTATTGGAAGCTCAGAAATGGGACTATCCGAAGAAGAGTTCAATGCCCTATCTTCAGAAGAACAGCAACAAATCATAGAGAAAACAAAATGTGTTTTTGAAGAATCTGGCGCTCATTATACAATTGAAACAATGGCGGAGTTGCCAGCATTAATTGAAACGATCAATGCTCGGTTAAATATGGATAGACAATTAGAATATAAATAATAATTAACCTCGGCAGAAGTAATAAACTGCCGAGGTTGTTTTTAGTCGCGCTCATATGGGATTGAATCTGGTATTTCCGCAAATGGATTCTTTTCATTAATACGGTCATAAAACATAATGCCATTTAGATGATCTAATTCATGCTGAAAGGCAATAGCTGGCAAGCCCTTAAGGCGCATTTTTTTCTCTTCACCATCAATTGTTTTAAATTTTACTGTGATGCGTGCATGGCGAGGTACATACCCAGGAATATTACGGTCAACAGAAAGACATCCTTCTCCTGCTGATAGGTATGTGTTTTCAACAGAATGGCTAACGATCTTTGGATTTATGGCTACAAAGCTTAATTGTTCACCAGCCTCATCTTTTAAATGAAGAGCAAACATACGCTGTAAGCTATTTACCTGATTGGCAGCCAAACCAATGCCACTACGCAAATTATATTTTTCTGCCATTTCAGGATCTTGGCTGTTGATTAAATATTGAAGCATATCCTCAGCAAGCTTTCTTGTTTCTTCAGTTAAAGGGAATTTAACTTCCTCTGCTTTTGTGCGTAAAGTCGGATGACCTTCGCGGATAATATCATCCATTAAAATCATAATAGTAATCTTCCTTTCAACTTTGTAGTGCTTACTAATAAGTATACATCACGTTTTCGTACAATCCCATGAAAAAAGTCCTTATTTGAATATACTCAAAAAATTTTTCTAATGCTATTAGATTTTCGAGAATGGGGTATTCTACTAGGGGAAAACCTGTTGGAAAACGTAAGAGTTGTATGGTGTGAGTAAGGTGTTGTAATACAGAATTTGAATATTAGTAATACAGTATAGGACAGCGGTGTTTGATTGTTATTCTAGAAAAAATCTTTGTATATAGCAGTAATAGATGATTGACCGACAGTATTTTATTCAGTATACTGAGTGTCAAGAATAAGTTGTACTAGTTAAAAAGGTGATTTATTTTAATACAGCTGAAAGGGAGATGTGACAAATGAGCAAGAAAAACAATAATATTTTTGATGCTAAACAAACGCTAACTGAAATCGAAGATAAGTTTGAAATGTTTCAAATTTTGAATGAAGAAGGCGAAATTATAAATAAAGAGGCAGATCCGAAATTATCAGATGAGGAACTAGTTGAGTTAATGACACGTATGGTTTACACACGTATTTTAGATCAACGTTCAATCTCATTAAATCGTCAAGGACGTTTAGGCTTCTATGCACCGACTGCTGGTCAAGAAGCTTCACAACTTGCTTCTCACTTTGCATTAGAACAAGAAGATTGGATTTTACCAGGTTACCGTGATGTACCTCAAATTGTATGGCATGGCTTACCTCTTGAAAAAGCATTTTTATTCTCACGTGGTCACTTCATGGGGAATCAGGTTCCTGAAGGTGTAAACGTTTTAGCTCCACAAATTATTATTGGAGCACAATATATTCAAGCTGCTGGGGTAGCACTTGGTATTAAAAAACGCGGGAAAAAAGCTGTTGCAGTAACTTATACTGGTGACGGTGGTTCTTCTCAGGGAGACTTCTATGAAGGCATTAACTTTGCAGGTGCATTTAAATCTCCAGCAATCTTCATCGTACAAAATAACCAATATGCAATCTCAACACCTCGTGAATTGCAAACAGCTGCTAAAACAATTGCACAAAAAGGTGTAGCAGCAGGATTACCAAGTATTTTAGTAGATGGAATGGATGCGCTTGCAGTTTATGTAGCAACTCGTGATGCTCGTGAGCGCGCGGTTAATGGTGAAGGCCCAACATTAATTGAAACAATGTGTTACCGTTATGGACCTCATACAATGGCTGGGGATGACCCAACTCGTTACCGTACTTCTGATACAGATAATGAATGGGCTCAAAAAGATCCTCTAGTTCGCTTCCGTAAATACCTAGAAGCAAAAGGTATATGGGATGAGAAAAAAGAAGAAGCAGTTATTGAGCGAGCAAAAGAAGAAATTAAAGAAGCAATCAAAAAAGCAGATGCTGCTCCAAAACAAAAAGTAACAGAATTAATGGAAAATATGTATAAAGGCGAAATGCCATCTAATCTAAAAGAACAGTATGAAATCTATAAAGAGAAGGAGTCGAAATAACCTATGGCACAAATGACGATGATTCAAGCAATTACAGATGCACTTCGCACAGAATTAAAGAATGATGAAAACGTTCTTGTATTCGGGGAAGATGTAGGTGTCAACGGTGGGGTATTCCGCGCGACAGAAGGCCTACAAAAAGAATTTGGGGTTGACCGCGTATTTGATACACCATTAGCAGAATCAGGTATTGGTGGCTTAGCAGTTGGCCTTTCTCTTCAAGGATTCCGTCCAGTTCCTGAAATTCAATTCTTTGGTTTCGTTTATGAAGTAATGGATTCAATTAGTGGCCAGCTAGCACGTATGAGCTACCGTAGTGGTGGCGTCTACAATGCTCCAGTAACAATCCGTTCACCATTTGGTGGTGGTGTGCACACACCTGAAATGCACTCAGATAGCTTAGAAAGCTTAATGACAGCACAACCAGGATTAACAGTTGTTGTTCCATCAACACCATATGATGCAAAAGGTTTACTTATTTCTTCTATTCGTAATGACAACCCAGTTATTTTCTTAGAGCATTTAAAACTATACCGTTCATTCCGTGAAGAAGTGCCTGAGGAAGCATACGAAATTCCACTAGGAAAAGCGGATGTAAAACGTGAAGGTACTGATTTAACAATTGTTGCTTACGGTTTAATGGTTCATGAAAGCTTAAAGGCTGCAGAAGAACTTGAAAAAGAAGGACATTCTGTAGAAGTAATTGACTTACGTACAATTCAACCAATCGATGTGGAAACAATTATCGCATCTGTTGAAAAAACAGGTCGTGCAATCGTTGTCCAAGAAGCTCAAAAACAAGCAGGTATCGCTGCGAACGTAGTAGCAGAAATTACAGAGCGTGCAATTCTAAGCTTAGAGGCTCCTGTTCTTCGTGTGGCTGCACCAGATACTGTGTACCCATTCCCACAAGCTGAAGGTGTTTGGTTACCAAACTACAAAGATGTAATGGAAACAGCGAAAAAAGTTTTAACATTCTAATAAAGCTTCTAAACTTGAACAACAGTAAATAGAAAGGATGGGTACACATGGCATTTGAATTCAGATTACCGGATATTGGCGAGGGTATTCACGAAGGCGAGATTGTGAAATGGTTCGTTAAAGCTGGAGATACAGTAAAAGAAGATGATATTCTTTGTGAAGTACAAAATGATAAAGCAGTAGTAGAAATCCCTTCACCAGTTGAAGGAACAGTAGAGGAAGTTTTAGTAGGAGAAGGAACAGTTGCCGTAGTTGGCGATGTTTTAATCCGATTAGACGCACCTGGCTATGAAGACTTAAAGCTAAAAGGTGACGATCATGCCGAAGCAAAAACAGAGGCACAAGTTCAAGCAACTGCTGAATCTGGTCAGAACGTAGAAAAAGCTCCTACTAAAGAGGAAAAGGCACCAGAAAAAGCTCCTGAAAAAGCTCCAGAAAAAGTGGAGACAGTAGTTGATGAAACAAAACGTGTGATCGCGATGCCTTCTGTACGTAAATTTGCCCGTGATAACGATGTAAATATTCGTGAAGTGAAGGGTACAGGCAAAAACGGTCGAATCCTTAAAGAAGATATTGAAAACTTCTTAAAAGGTGGCGGCACTGTAGAGGCTGAAACTGCAAATATCGAAACATCAGAAGATACAGTTCAACAAGAAACGTCTACACCAGCAGCACCAGTAGTTCTTGAGGGGGATTTCCCAGAGACTCGTGAAAAAATGTCAGGTATTCGAAAAGCGATTGCAAAAGCAATGGTACACTCGAAACAAACGGCTCCTCATGTTACACTAATGGATGAAGTCGATGTAACAGCTCTTGTAGCACATCGTAAAAAATTCAAAGATATCGCTGCCGAAAAAGGTGTTAAATTAACATACTTACCATATGTAGTGAAAGCACTTATTTCAACTTTACGCGAGTTCCCAGAATTTAATCGCTCTTTAGATGATGCAACACAAGAAATTATCCAAAAGCATTACTATAACATTGGTATTGCAGCAGATACTGAAAGAGGCTTACTAGTACCAGTTATTAAGCATGCAGATCGTAAATCTGTATTTGCAGTGTCTAATGAAATTAATGAATTAGCGACAAAAGCCCGTGAAGGTAAGCTAGCACCACATGAAATGAAAGGTGCTTCCATGTCCATTACGAATATTGGCTCTGCAGGAGGACAATGGTTTACACCAGTTATTAACCATCCTGAAGTAGCA
>NZ_DJAU01000022.1:152002-201365 GCF_002429725.1 Lysinibacillus sp. UBA5994
TTCTCGTCCAGTTGAAATTCCAACATTCAAATTCACTGATCGTGTATTAAATTCTACTGGTGCACTTTCTCTACAAGAAGTACCTGGTAAATTAGTTGTTATCGGTGGCGGTTATATTGGTACTGAGCTTGGATCAGCTTATGCGAACCTTGGCTCTCAAGTAACAATTATTGAAGGCGGAAAAGATATTTTAGCTGGCTTCGAAAAACAAATGACGCAAATCGTGAAAAAAGGCCTTAAAAAGAAAGGCGTTGAAATTGAAGTTAACGCATCTGCAAAAGGCGTAGAAGAAACTGAAAACGGCGTAGTAGTAACTTATGAAGTAGGCGGAGAAGAGAAAAAAGTTGAAGCTGATTACGTATTAGTTACTGTAGGACGTCGTCCAAATACAGATGAAATGGGCCTTGCTGAAATCGGAGTTGAATTCGGTGAACGTGGTCTAATCAATGTTGACAAACAATGTCGTACAAATATTCCAAACATCTATGCAATCGGTGATATCGTAGCAGGTCCACAACTTGCACATAAAGCATCTTACGAAGGTAAAGTTGCTGCTGAAGCAATTGCGGGAGAAAAATCAGTAGTTGATTATCTTGCTGTGCCGGCTGTATGTTTCACAGATCCAGAAATGGCGACAGTTGGTTACAACGAAGAACAAGCAAAAGCTGAAGGCATTGAATACACTGCAGCGAAATTCCCATTCGCAGCAAATGGTCGTGCTCTTGCATTAAACCAATCAGAAGGTTTCGTGAAACTTGTTGCTCGTAAAGAGGACGGCTTATTAATTGGTGCTCAAATCGTAGGTGCTGGTGCATCTGATATGATCGCTGAAATGGGCTTAGCAATTGAAGGCGGCATGACTGCTGAGGATATCGCATTAACAATTCACGCTCACCCAACATTAGGTGAAATTACAATGGAAACTGCTGAAGTATTACTTGGCAACCCAATCCACATTGTAGCGAAAAAATAATTTGAATAAAGGAGTGTAGATAAAGCGAGACATTCGCTTATCTACACTCTTTTTTTTAGCCAATGTTTTATATGAACAATTAATTTTTCTATTAGCTTTTTCCCGTAACAGGCTTGAATGATAATGATAAGTAATAAGTAGCTCCTCATGGAAAATATTCAATTATTATAGCTTTTAAATCGTATTTCTACCTTTTACAAGCTCCTTTGATTATTCTGAATAATCGATAAATGCTATAATGATAGCATTGTAGAAAGTAAGGGAGGATTTAATAATGGAGCTTAATTTAACGGGGAAAGTAGCAATTATAACAGGATCGAGTAAAGGAATTGGCTATTATACAGCCATGCAGCTTGTTAAAGAGGGTGCACAGGTTGTACTTTGCGCTCGTGGTGAAAAACAACTGCAAGTGGCTGCAGGATGCATAAAAAATGAAACAGGCGTAGATGTATTAATTGTTCCAACTGACATTACAAAAGAAAAAGATTGTAAGTATCTCATTGAGCGTACTGTAGAGCATTTTGGACGTGTGGATATTCTTATTAATAATGCTGGTACAGCTTCAGCGAATTCCTTTGAAACGGTGAGTAGTGAGCTGTGGCAGGCAGATTTAGATTTAAAGGTATTTGGAGCTATTCATTGTTCAAAATATGCTGCTCCATATATGCGAAAGGCTGGGGGCGGTGCAATCGTTAATGTGACTGCCGTGATGGCTAAAACTCCACCTGCAAGTTCACTTCCAACTACTGTAAGCCGTGCTGCGGGGCTTGCCTTGACAAAAGCGATGAGCAAGGATTTAGGGAAGGATAATATTCGAGTAAATTCTGTATGTATAGGGCTTATACGTAGTGATCAAATCGAAAAGAAATGGAAAAAGGAAGAACCAAATTTATCGTGGGAAGAATATTCTCGTAAAGTGGGGCAAGCAATTCCGCTGGGTCGTGTAGGTGATACGCAAGAAGCAGCAAACGTTATCACTTTTTTAGTATCTGATGCGGCGAGCTATGTTACAGGTACAGCTGTTAATATTGATGGTGGCTCTGGTCACGCATTATAGAATAGTAAAAATCCACTATACTAATAGAAGTATAGTGGATTTTTAAGAATATTTATCCTTCTTCATTAATAAGTACATTTTTACCACGTATTTTCATAATCAGTGGTATAAGTAACCAAGAAATGGCAACCACTAAAAATAGTAATGATAAAGGCTTTGTTATAAAAATAGAAAAGTCTCCATTCGAAATGGTTAATGCACGGCGCATATTATTTTCAATCATCGGCCCTAGTACTAATGCAAGTACTAATGGAGCTACTGGGTAATCATTTTTAGCAAATAGATAACCAAGTACACCACAAGCTACTAATAAAAATAAATCAAACGTGGCGAATTGTACGGCATAAACTCCAAAAATTGAAATTGCAATAATAATAGGCAATAAATATTTTTTAGGTGTTTCGATGATGTTAGCAAAAATGCGGACCAAAGGCATATTTAATGCTAATAACATTAAATTTCCAATAAACATACTGGCAATTAATCCCCAAGCAACTTGTGGATGTTCATCAAATAATAATGGACCTGGCTGAATATTATACATAATAAGTGCACCCATTAAAATAGCAGTAGTACCTGAGCCGGGAATTCCTAAAGTTAGTAATGGGATCATTGCACCGCCTGATGCAGCATTGTTCGCTGATTCAGGTCCAGCTACACCCGCAATATGACCTTTTCCAAATTGCTCGGGTGTTTTACTGAATTTTTTCTCGGTAATATAAGAAAAGAATGAGGCAAGTGTTGCGCCTGCGCCGGGTAATACGCCGATGAAAAAGCCTAATAAGGAGCCGCGAGCAATAGGAACAGCACTATCCTTTAAATCTTGCTTTGTTGGTAATACACGATTAATTTTGGCTAATTGACCATCATCTTCTTCTTTTTCAAGAATGGTTTTAAATACTTCGCCTAATGCAAATAAACCAACAGCGATGGTTAAAAATTCAATGCCAGAGAACAGCATTGGCTGACCAAATGTAAAACGTTCTATACCTGATACGGCATCAATACCAACTGTTCCGAGCATAAGCCCTAAAACAGTCATAATTAAAGCTTTGGTAATAGAACGTCCTGCTAGGCCACTTACTGCTGCAAGTCCTAATAACATCAAAGAAAAGTATTCTGCGGGTCCAAATTTAAGTGCTAATTTTGACAATGGATTAGCTAATAATATCAGACCTAGTAGTGCTACAACGCCTGCACAAAATGAGCCAATGGCCGCGATAGAAAGAGCACTTCCAGCACGACCTTGTTTAGCCATTTGATAGCCATCCAATGTTGTCACAACTGATGAGGATTCACCAGGCGTGTTTAATAGAATGGAAGTTGTTGATCCACCATACATGGCCCCATAGTATACCCCTGCAAGTAAAATAATTGAGCTGGTAGCGGCAGCCTCAGTAGGTAGTCCAGCTGTAATGGTTGCTGTAACGGGGATTAATAATGCAACTCCACTCATTGGACCTATACCTGGAAGTACACCAACTGCTGTACCAATTATGACACCAACAAGAGCGAATAAAAGGTTTTGCCATTGAAGGGCAACTGCAAATCCATCAGCTAAAAATTGCAATGTCGACATATGTTCACTCCTGTACTAAAAAATTGGGAAACTAGGCAATGACCCTCCTAGTAAACTTGTAAATAAATAATAGACGCCCAATGAAAATCCAGCTGCAATAATAATTGAATAAATAAGTTTAGTACGTTCCATTGTTTGGAAACTAATACACAAAAATAAAAATGTTGTTATCATATAGCCAATTTTTTCAAGGAAAAATACATACGCAAGAACGCTACCTAAAATAATTAAGAACTTTTTGAGCTCTGTTGAAGATATTTTAGAAGAAGTAGTTGGTCCGCCTGTGACTCGCTCTCTCACAGCTTTTTTCCATGATTCATAAAATAATTGAAGACTTAATAAACCTAAAATAATACCTAAACCTAATGGAAAAATTTTGGGACCAACTGTAGACCCATAAGCACTATCAGAAATCTGTGTTGCTTGAAAAATAAACAAAATACTAAGTGCTAAGAGGGTAATGCTAAATGTTTTATCAAATGTATAGCTCAATCGTTTTACACCTCCATTGAAAATAGATAAAGTTACACAAGTAGTTCTATATTTAATGGAAATACTTGTGCTTTTTAAAAAAAACGATTCGTTATTTTTGCATACCAAGAGCTGTTAGTAGTTCAATGATTATTTTATTTTGACTGTCTAGATAAGCTGTAAATTCTTCCGCATTACGGTATTCTGCTTGCCAGCCATTACGGGTCACCTCAGCTTGCCATTCTTTTGATTCAGACATTGCCTGTAATTTTTCAGACCAATAGGCAATCGCATCTTCACTCATATTTTTTGGACCAAAGATACCACGCCAAATTGTAAACTCCTCATCAATACCGGCTTCTTTAAAAGTAGGAACCTCTGCTAGCTCACCTTCTAAGCGTTCAGAGGAACTGACAGCTAATACACGAACATCTCCGGATTTAACATAAGTAGCAATTGTGGAGGCATCTGTTGCAATTACATCCGCATTGCCACCTAATAATGCTGTAACCGCCTCACCGCCACCATCATAAGAAACATATTTAATTGTTTTTAAGTCAATCCCCGCTTTATAAGCCGGGATAATTCCTACTAGATGATCCATCGAACCTGGTGCAGACCCACCTGCTAATGTGACATCTTTTGGTGAAGTTTTCATGGCATTTAAAACATCTGCAAGCGTTTGGAAAGGAGAATCCTTTCTAACAACGATTGCGCCATAGTCCCGTGTTAATTGTGCTAAAGGTGTAGTATCCTTATAGCCAAATTTACTATTTCCTTCAGCCTTTTCATGATTTATAAGGATCGGTGGTGATTTAACCATTAACATATAATCATTATTGGCTTCCTTTGTAGCAAATGTTGCCATGAAGGCAGCACCACCACCACCTGGCTTATTCTCAACTTGAATCGCCTTATCAATCAACCCAGTATCACTCATTGTTTTTGCTACTGCACGAGCCGTTAAATCCCAGCCACCACCAGCACCTGATGGAGCAACAATGGTAATATTACTTTTTGGATAATCACTGGCATTCTTTCCCTCTGTTTTTTCTCCATTTGATGCTGAACAGCCAACCAAACTAGTAAATAGTAAGCCAGCTACCATTATTTTAGAAATGTTCCTCCACATAAAAATCCCCCTTAAAAATAAAATGGTAGCGCTATCAATTTAGCGCTACCCATACTATAACTTACTTCTCAATTTTGGAAATATTGTGATAATAATGTGGATTAACATCATTTTGTTCATAAAGTTTATGTGGAAATAAAGTATCGTCGTTCAGGACGCCCAACTGTACCATAAGTCAGTTCGGTATAGACCTGCTTTTGTGTAACTAAAAATTCTAAATAACGACGAGCGGTGGAACGGCTGACACCTATATTCTTTCCCAACAGCTCAGCTGTACTACCATTCTCCATTATACTTAAATGGTTGATAACATGATTCATTGTTGTTGGATCTATCCCTTTTGGTAATAATAACGGTGTTTCTTGAAGGGGGGATGAACCTGCTTTTGGCCAAAGGTATTGAATTTTTTCATGTGTAAATTTCTCATTATTTTTCAGCAATAGATACTTGTAACGGAATTTTTCTATACTCTCTTTTAGCTGTTCGAATGTAAATGGCTTTAAAATGTAATCAGTAACATTTTTCTGATAAGCTTTCTGTACTATATGTGCCTCTGTAGCTGCGGTAATCAAAATAATACTACTTGTTGGGCTCACTTCTTGGATTTTATCAATTAAATCTACTCCCAGTATATCTGGCAAAAAGACATCGAGCAATATAAGGTGTGGTGAAAATGATTGAAGCCAATCTAAAGCTTCTTCTCCCGTACTTGCCCGTGCAATTACTGTAAAGCCTTCAATTTTTTCTAAAAAACGACAATGTACATCTGCTACACGTACATCATCTTCAATTACTAGCACTTCAATATTGTTCATGGATCATAGTCCCCCTTTTGCTAATAGATACGATAAATAGGGCACCTCCTAAATCTCCTTCTTCAAGAGCAAGAGTACCGTTTAAATCTTGGATACTGGAAATGACTTTCCTTAATCCATAGCCTCGATGCTTACTATCTTTCGTAGAAATATTTTCTGAAAATAGCACGTCTAGTTTTTCTTGTGCAAAACCTTGTCCCGAGTCCTCAACCTCAAAGATGATTTCCTCTCCATTATCAAATATAAAAAGTCTAATAATTGGCTGTCGCTCTTTGTTTTTTTCAACCTCTTCAAAAGCATTGGTTAATAAATTTCCAATAATAGAAATAATTAAGCTTTTTTCGATGCTTTCAGGGAATGTTTCTAAATAACTATCCTCATCAAAAATCAACTTGATTTTTAATTCACGTGCACGATTAAAAAATCCGATAATTAAACCATTTAAAAATGGGTCCTTTACACGCTTTGTTATAAATTGGGTTAGAGAAGAATGTCCTTGTACCTCTTTATGAATAATAGATAGTGCTTCATCAGATGCATTTAATTGAATAAGGCCTGATATTGTGTAAAGGACATTATTAAACTCATGTGTTTGAGCACGTAAAGCTTCCGTATATTGCTTTACTTGTGATAATTCGATAGCCATTTGTTCTATTTCTGATTGTAATCGGAAACTTGCAACTGCGCCGACAACTTTACCATTCACCTTCATAGGTACACGGTTAACAATAATTTCATGACCATTAACAATCATCAATTTATCAAGTTGTTTTTCACCCTTCATTAATACGTTAAGCAGATGTGTGTTTGGTATATGCTGTTCGATATTATCGCCCATGATAGAAGCTGAATCCGTTAAATGTAAGATTTTCGCGGCAGCATTGTTTAGGGTCGTAATTTCACCTTTCTGATTTACCGTAATAATAGCTTCACGAACTGATTCAATTAAAGTATTTTTTTCTGTTAATAGACTGGCAATTTCACTTGGCTCCAGATTAAAAATTTGCTTTTTAATGTTTCGGGATAAAAAAATAGAGCCGATAATACCAATGCCTAGTGCAATAACCATCGTATAAAAAATATTATCAAGGTATAAAAAATATAAGCGATCTAATTCACTTGTTAAGTAACCAATTGAAACAACACCAATAATCGATCCATTTGAGTCTAAGATAGGTGCTTTCCCACGAATGGATTGTCCCATTGAACCATTTGCAATGGAAATATAAGACTCACCGTTGATTAATGCTCGGTCATTATCATCTCCGACCATCGATTTACCAATACGGTCAGCGATAGGATGGGTGTAGCGTATACCATTTTTATCTCCTATTACAACATAAGTAGCTTTTGCAGCAAGCATAATCTCTTTGCTAATTTTTTGCAGACTTTCGGAAGGGTTATTTGTATGAAACGCTTCAATTACATCACCCCTGCTAGCCGTTGTTTCCGCCAAATATAGTGCCCGGTTTCCAATTTGTGTTTGCAATGCATCAGATATGGTCATATAAAAGAGGATGCCTGCTAAAATAACAATAATAAAAATTAAAAAACTGCTGTAATAGGCAAAGCGGGCTTGGAGTGTTAATGTTTTAAAGAAAATAGTGAATCCCACCTTTGTGTTTATTCTAGAAATTTTAGTCATTGATAATACTAGTAATCTTTTGTAATTTTCGATTATATAAAAAAATTTCGAAATTTGCTAGATGATCATTAAAAAAGTGATTTGAAGTGGATAGGCACAATATAAAAAAGTTGATAAGTCATAATGATAAAAAGTAAAATCATGAAGTTCTTGTAGAATAGGACTTTTAATACTGTTTCATAGAATTGCTTGGATATTTCTGTATTTGATTATTATTTTTCTAAAATTACAATAGACAGAAAATTCCTACAGATGTAGAATGAACGATATAGGGGGTGAAAAGTGGCGAAATGTTGAACGAAAATTTTGCTACGTTGTTGTTACGAGCTGTTCGGATTATTGTGCAAATCGGTATACTTACTATTTTCTATTACATGGGGGTTGGTTTTGTTTCTTATCTGCACATACCTCTTCCAGGAAGCGTTATTGGCTTACTTTTATTAGCACTTTCACTCAATTTTAAAATTATTAAGGTCGAATATATACAAGATGGAGCAGGTTTTTTAATTGGCATCTTAACGTTGTTTTTCATTCCAGCAACTGTAGGTGTTATTGATTATCCAGAGCTCATGACATTCACTGGTCTGCTCATCATTTTAGCAGTTATTGCTAGTACATTAATCTCTATTTATGTAACAGGATTGCTGACACAACTCATTGAAAAAAGAGAACTGGCCAAAAAAGAAAGCTCAAAGCCTAATGTGGAAGAAGGAAAGGGGGAATTAACTGTTGATTGAAGTAACGGTTGTCCTTAGCACCATCATCATGTTTATTTTATTTACAAAGCTCTATCAACGATTTCCTCATCCTATCATGATTCCCTTGGTCACGACTACGATTGTCAGTGCAATGATTTTACTTGTATTTGATATTCCTTATTCAACTTATATGCAAGGTGGGGAATGGCTTCAGAAAATGCTTGGGCCTGCTGTTGTGGCACTTGCATATCCTCTCTATAATCAACGAGCTATTATTATGAAATATAAGTATTCTATTTTATCAGGACTTCTAATCGGCATGATAACAGGCTTAGTGACAATTTTTGTGTTACTAAAATGGATCGGTGTAGAACCTAGCTGGATGCTGACAGCCTTACCTAAATCGTTAACAACGCCTGTTGGAATGCAGGTGAGCGAAACGATTGGGGGCATTCCTCCTTTAACGGCTGTTTTCGTCATGATTGCAGGGTTTGTAGGGGCCATTATCGGACCATTAGTCATTAAGTATGGCAAAATTGACTCTGCCGTGAGTAGGGGAGTGGCAGTAGGAAGTGCCTCACATGGGGTAGGTCTTGTGAAATTAAGAGAATATGGGGAACAGGAATTATCAGTTGGTTCCTTATCAATGGGCTTAACGGCTATTATCGGAGCCTTCTTCTGCCCTTTATTTGTGTATTTATTTTTATAATAGAATGGTGCTTTATAGAAAAAGGAGCTGTCTCAAAAAAGATAGGAAACAACCCTTTTGTTTTAAATAAATCATTATTTCTAGAAGCAATTATTCATTGTGAAAATGAAATGAAAAAAACTTCAGATAATATTCTATTATAACTATTTTGTAATGATGAGAATGTTTTCTGGTTGTGTTCAACAAGAAGAATATACTCACATCTGTATTTATAAATATAAAAGCTAACCCTTCATATTGAAGAGCTAGCTTTTATTTTTTAGAAAATTGGCTTACGTTCTTTGATAACACGAATTGTTTTTAATGTTGTATCCTCTGGTCCTTGAACGGGTAAACCTGCTTCAATATTCATTTGAATATAATGAATATTTTCTTGAGTAATTATTTCCCCGGGAATAAAAATAGGAATCCCGGGAGGATACACCATAATAAATTCTGCACAAATACAGTTATCTGCTTCTGCAAGGGGAACGACTTCTGTATCTGCATAAAAAGCATCACGTGGAGACATGGCAAGAGCTGGGATTTCTGGCACATTTACCAAAGCCTCTGTTATAGCTGCTTCAGAATCAAATGCTTTTGACATACGAGTTAACGCATTTATTAAAAGATTAATTTCCTTTTTTGTATCTCCTAAAGTCACTAAACATAAGATATTATAAAGGTCAGACAATTCGACTTCAATATTGGCATTATAACGCAACCATTCCTCAGCTCGATGACCAGAAATACCTAAATCTTTCACACTAATCAGAAGTTTTAATGGATCCATATCATAAGTTGCAGAAGAATGTAACTTTTCCTTACCTGCACACTTTAAATGTGGTATTTGATTGATGCGTTTACGAGCATCCTTTGCTAAACGTAATGCATCGTCAATTAAATCGTATCCATGAATGGCTAACTGACGTCGAGCTGTGTCAAGTGAAGCAAGTAATGGATAGGATGTCGATGTAGTTGTTAACATAGAAAATACAGCTTGTACACGTTTTGCAGAAACAAGACCCTCACGTACATTTAAAATAGACGTTTGTGTCATGGAGCCACCAAGCTTATGAACGCTTGTTGCTGCCATGTCAGCACCTGCTTCCATAGCTGAATATGGAAGGTCATCATGGAATTTTATGTGTACACCATGCGCTTCATCTACTACTACCGGAATATTACGGTCATGAGCAATCTCCACAATACGCTTTAAATCAGCTGTAAAGCCAAAATATGTTGGATTAATAACAAGTACTGCCTTTGTATCTGGGTAAGCATTTAATGCTTTTTCAACAGCTTCAGGGGATATGCCATGAGAAATCCCATATTCGCTGTCAACTTCAGGATGAATAAAAATTGGAATGGCACCAGCGAATACAATCGCCGACATAATAGATTTATGAACATTCCGTGGCACTAGAATTTTATCACCTGGACCGACGACGGTCAGAATCATCGTCATGATGGCGCCACTAGTACCTTGAACGGAAAAGAATGTATGATCAGCACCAAAGGCTTCAGCTGCTAAGTTTTGCGCTTCTTTTATAGCACCCTTTGGTGAATGTAAATCGTCTAGTGGAGCAATATTAATTAAATCAATTGATAAAACGTTGTCGCCGACGAATTCTCGGAAAGCAGGATCCATTCCTTGCCCTTTCTTATGGCCTGGAATATGGAACTGAATGGGATGTCTGTTCCGATGTTTTAATAATACGTCGAACAATGGAGTCTCTAATTGTGACAACGCAGGTACCACCTCACTTTATAATATCTAAGAAAACAAATGAATTATAGCACCTAACGACACGAAAAAATAGGCTTTTCCTAAAAAATAAAAGGATTTTTTTCAGGATACCGAGAAAATAGTATTGAACGAAAGGGGAGGTACTATGAATTGGAATACACGTGTGACGGATCTTTTACAGGTTAAATATCCAATTATTCAAGGGGGATTAGCCTATTTAGCATATGCTGATTTAGCCGCAGCTGTGTCGAATGCTGGTGGTTTAGGGCAAATAACGGCTATGAGTTTACGAGATCCTGAATTATTACGAGCAGAAATCCATAAGGTACGAACATTAACAGATAAACCATTTGGCGTAAATTTTGCGATTGGCATGCATGGTAAAGGCTATGAGGATATGGTGCGCGTTGCAATCGAAGAAGAAGTTCCAGTTGTTACAATGACAGGGGGAAATCCAGCGCCTATATTTAATTTACTGGCAGGCACAGCTATAAAAAAATTAGTCCTTGTAGCTGCTCGTAGACAAGCTCAAAAGGCTGAACAGCTTGGAGCAGATGCTGTAATGGTTGTGGGTCAAGAGGGTGGCGGTCATCTTGGGCGTGATGATGTCGGTACAATGGTTCTTGTTCCCCAGGTGGTTGATAGTGTTAGTATTCCTGTCATTGCTTCAGGTGGAATTGGTGATGGACGCGGCTGGATGGCTGCTCAAGCATTGGGAGCTGAAGGCATTGAAATGGGCACTCGTTTTATAGCAACACGAGAGTGTGTTGATGCTTCTGAGGCTTATAAAGAGGCACTAGTTGCAAGTACTGAGGCAGATACAACCATTATTAAGCGCTCAATTGGTGCGCCGGCTCGTGCATTACGCAATGACTTTACTACAAAGATTTTGGAAATTGAGGAAAAAACACCAACATATGAGGCGTTGAAAGAATATATAAGTGGTTCAGCAAATAAACGCTTTATTTATGATGGTGATAAGGAACAGGGTTTTGGCTGGGCTGGACAAGTGACTGGAATGATTCACGATATCCCAACCGTTGATGACCTTATTAAGCGAATGGTTGCAGAAGCTGAAAGTATACGGTTAAAATGGGGGCAATAACGTAAAGGTGGTTTTGTCGAATGGAATACTCTTATCCGTTTTCAACTGATTGGTCCACAGAGGAGATTGTGGATGTTGTTCAATTCTTTGAGGGAATTGAGAAAGCTTATGAAAAAGGCATCAAGCGTGAAGTTATGCTAGCTAAATATCGACGCTTTAAAGAGATTGTTCCTTCCCAAGCAGAGGAAAAATCAATTTTTCGCGAATTTGAAGAGGCGAGTGGCTACATTAGCTATCCAGTTGTAAAACAAACAAAGGAAGCCGAAGATGGGATGATTATAAAAGTTACCCCAAGAAATGGCCATTAAAAAAAGTGGATGTGAAATCAACTCACATCCACTCTTTATTTTTTTGTGTTAAAAAACGACATATTGCATAAACTACATCAATAAAAAACTTTATAAGGTTAGCTTATTTTCCAACAATAATGTTGTAAAGAGGAAGTAAGCTGTTAAATGTGTCTTCTGTTAATTGATGTAATTCGCTTGCTGTTAGTTTGGTTGCTTGTTCTTTTGGAATATGACGGCCAATTAAAAACTCACCCTTTTTGACATCTCGTAGGCGAATAAGCATTTCTTCAAGCTTGTCTTCTTTTGCCACTTCGAGAGAAACGGCCTCAGGGGACATATGATCTCCTGACACGATAAAATCATCTGGAAGCTGCTCAATTAAAGATTTATGAGCTAGTAAACGCTCAGCCATAACATTTTTTTGAGGCGCTTCATAAATAATAGCTAAGACGATGAATAAATGTGTGTGCCATAGACCAATCTGAAAGTGAGGCAATGATTTATAACCTCTTTTATAAGGGGCGAAGGCAACCCAACTATCTTTTGGAGGGTTAACAGTTCTTCGAGCATGTTTAGCCACATGCGGGAAGAATTCTTCACCTAATTGGCTAGAGAAAAATGCAGAAAAATCTTCACCTAGCTGATTGAATTTTGGACGTACATGTAAATTTAAAGCATCCATTCTTTGTTCTAAACCGTCTATTGTAAAAACCTTAAAGTCTTTGTTTGTCCACTTTATTTTTGGCAATTTTATTTTACTCCTTTCGTTTTATAAGGTTTATTTTACGCTGAATTTGGGAAAAAATCTTATAACAAGAACTTTATCAAATGAGTAAAGTTTTTGTAAAAAAATTAAAAAAAGGAAGTGTTTTTTATGAAACCATTCGTAAAAATTATACGTAAAGTTGACATTGAAAAGCAATATGAACACATTTTACAATTAGAATTAGATTATGAATTAGCTTCACTTTTTGCAGCAATGAATGAAAAAAATGACATGGAAATTGAAAAAAGTAAAAAACGTCTGGCAGAAATTCAGATGGAACTTGAAAGTTTGCACGCCTATGCGTAATCAAAATCTAATACCCATTTAAAAAATCACTTGCTGAATATTCCGACAGCAGGTGATTTTTATTGTGACAAAGGGTAAAATAGAAATTATATCATAAGGTAGTACTAGGTTTTATATAGCAAAAGTTGTGAAGTAGTGGGAAAAGGTATCATAAACATACGAGAGCGATTAATATAGAAGGCCTTTTCTTATATTCGAAGGGTGGGTTATGAGTGGATTTACAACAAATTGATAAATTTGCAAAAGATATTATTTTTGAAGCTGGGCGACGTATTCGAGAGGCTTTTTCGTATAATCTAGTAATTGAGACAAAATCAGGTGCAAATGACCTCGTTACCAATATTGATCGAGAGACGGAGTTATTCTTTATTGAGCAAATTAAAGCCTTTGATCCAACCCACAAAATTCTAGGGGAAGAAGGAATGGGCGAACAGGTTAAATCACTAGATGGTGTAGTTTGGATTATTGATCCAATTGATGGAACGATGAATTTTGTTAAACAGCATCGCCATTTTATGATTTCAATCGGTATTTTTGTCAATGGCGTAGGAAAGTTAGGTTACATATTTGATGTCATGCGGGAGGATTTATTTAGTGCCATCAAGGGGCAAGGGGCATGGTATAATGATTCACCATTGCGTAAACTACAGTCTGTTACAATGGAGGAGTCTGTCATTGGCATAAATGCACATTGGGTCGCACCTAATCGACATATTCACCATGAAAAGGTGATAGATATGGTTCGTAAAGTTCGCGGTACACGGTCCTATGGCTCCGCAGCAATGGAAATTGCATTTGTTGTAAGTGGCAAATTAGATGCCTATGTCTCTATGCGTTTAGCACCATGGGATATTGCAGGAGGGACCATCATTGCTCAGGAAGTTGGAGCAGTTGCTACAAATCTACATGGTGAAGGCTTTGATTTCCTTCATCAGGATACATTTATTATTGCTAATCCCGCTATTCATAAAGAATTATTAGAAAAATATATAGTGCCATATGAATAAAAAGGAGCCGTCTATTTATTAGACAGCTCCTTTTTATGTTCTTTAAAGTAATCCTTGCGCACGTAGTTTACGCTTCATTTTAAAGGCTGTCATGAAAATGACACAAGTAGCCACAATACCAGCTATTACACCAAATACATTACTAGCTGCAACAGAGTAGCCGATAGAACACATTGCTAATACAGCTGCCAATGCATAGATGGCCATTACGATTTTTGCACGATTCATAGCCTAGCCTCCTATATAAAAAATTTGTCGATCAAATATATTTTTTAGAATGATGGAAATTCTAATAAGGACATTTCTATCCTTCTTGTGCTATAATATCACAGTTAAACATTCGAAAAAAGAATATGGAGTGGAATAATGACAAACTTACGTCAAGATCTTCGCAATATCGCAATTATCGCCCACGTTGACCATGGTAAAACTACTTTAGTCGACCAATTATTAAAACAATCAGGTACATTCCGTTCAAACGAACATGTTGAAGAACGTGCAATGGACTCTAATGATATTGAACGCGAACGTGGTATTACAATTTTAGCAAAAAATACTGCAGTAAACTATAACGGAACTCGTATTAACATCCTTGATACGCCTGGACACGCCGACTTCGGTGGTGAGGTAGAACGTATTTTAAAAATGGTAGATGGCGTTTTACTAGTTGTCGATGCGTATGAGGGTTGTATGCCGCAAACACGCTTTGTACTGAAAAAAGCGTTGGAACAAAAGTTAACACCGATTGTAGTTGTAAACAAAGTTGATAAAGATTCAGCTCGTCCTTTAGAAGTAGTAGATGAAGTATTAGAATTATTCATCGAGCTAGGCGCTGATGATGATCAATTAGATTTCCCTGTTGTGTATGCATCAGGTGTAAACGGTACAGCTTCTCTTGATGCTGATCCAGCAAAACAAGAAGAAAATATGCAATGTCTATTTGAAAAGGTAATTGAAGCAATTCCTGCACCAGTAGACAACTCAGCAGATCCATTACAATTCCAAGTGGCATTACTTGACTACAATGATTATGTTGGTCGTATTGGGATTGGACGCGTATTCCGCGGAACAATTGAAGTAGGGCAACAAGTTGCTTTAATGAAGTTAGATGGGACTGTGAAACAATTCCGTGTAACAAAACTATTTGGTTTCTTTGGTTTAAAACGTGAAGAAATCCAATCAGCAAAAGCTGGTGACTTAATTGCTGTTTCAGGTATGGAAGACATCAACGTTGGGGAAACAGTATGTCCGGTGGAACATCAAGAAGCTTTAACACCATTACGTATAGACGAGCCAACATTACAAATGACTTTCTTAGTGAATAATTCACCGTTTGCAGGTCGTGAAGGGAAATGGGTAACTGCTCGTAAAGTAGAAGAGCGTTTACGTTCACAACTTCAAACGGACGTATCTCTACGTGTAGAAGATACAGATTCACCAGATGCATGGACGGTTTCTGGACGTGGTGAGCTACATTTATCAATTCTTATTGAAAATATGCGCCGTGAAGGCTTTGAACTACAAGTATCAAAACCTCAAGTTATCATTCGTGAAATTGATGGTGTAAAATGTGAACCATTTGAACGTGTACAAATTGATGTTCCAGAAGAAAATGTAGGTTCGGTTATTGAATCGATTGGTACGCGTAAAGGTGAAATGTTGGATATGGTGAACAATGGCAATGGCCAAGTACGTTTAACATTCCTTGTTCCTGCCCGTGGTTTAATTGGATATACAACAGAATTCATGTCTATGACGAAAGGTTTTGGTATCATTAACCATACATTCGATTGTTACCAACCATATATTCCAGGCCGTATTGGTGGACGTCACCAAGGTGTTCTTGTATCCATGGAAACTGGTAAATCGACAACTTATGGTATGATGCAAGTAGAGGACCGTGGTACACTATTTGTTGAGCCAGGTACTGAAATTTATGAAGGTATGATTGTTGGTGAAAATACACGTGATAATGATATCACTGTAAACATAACAAAAATGAAGCAAAAAACGAATGTTCGTTCTGCGACAAAAGATGCAACAAACGTTATTAAAAAGCCGCGTCTATTAACACTAGAAGAAGCATTAGAGTTCTTAAATGATGATGAGTATTTAGAAATCACTCCAGAATCTATTCGCCTTCGTAAACAAATTCTAGATAAAAATGAACGTGAAAGAATAGCGAAAAAACTAAAAAACGCTGAACAATAATTTTTTGCTTCCACGAAAGGAAGAGGAGTCTTGGATCTGAAGTCCGCTTTATTGGGTGAACTAAATGTTATTCAAGTTGCTGCACAGACAGGTACAGATGAAACAACACGAGTTTATGGGAGAATGGCTGGTATCACTAGATTTTTATATGAAAATTTACCAAGCTATGAAATAGCAGGTTATGTTGTATTTCTTCTTGTATTTGTACTTTCTGCCATTGTCTATAAACTAGGCTTTGCCAAGAAATTAAAGTTATCTCAAAATATTATTATTTATGCGTTCCTATTTTTAGGTTGTATCATGCTTACATTCTTCGCCCTATTCTTACCAATGATTGAAGGTCTGATTGTAGCGGCCTTAATTCTAATTGTCTATAAAACAAGGCTATGGCGTGAAAAAAGAGAAGAGCAACAAGCTACCAATCAATAACAATTACGTACTTTATAATAAGAACTTTTTATCTGTTATAAACAGTCTTAGCGGTTTTAATGCTAAGGCTGTTTTTTTGTATGTTTCCCCTGTAGTCAAGCTGAAGAAACACCCGCACTCTACACAAATTAAAAAATGATAGGCACCGAAATCTTCTTATGTGAATAAGTTAATGTCGATAGGCTTATTTTCAACACATCAAGGAGGAAAGGGAATGCGTTGGCTTACAAGAGGTTTATTATTAGGTGTCATTGCTTTGTTACTCCTTTCTTTGACGGCATGTAATAAAGCAGAGCTAGAAAAAGTCAAAGTAGGAGAAGTAACTCGTTCGATTTTCTATGCGCCTCAATATGTAGCACTTGAGAAAGGTTTCTTCGAGGAGGAGGGTCTTTCTGTTGAGCTACAAACGATTGCAGGTGGCGATAAAACGATGACGGCGTTACTGTCAGATGGAATTGATATAGCTTTAGTTGGGTCGGAGACGTCTATTTATGTCACTTTACAAGGTGCAAATGATCCCATTCAGAATTTTGCACAGTTAACACAAACGGATGGTACCTTTTTAGTGGCAAGAGATAAGATAGATAATTTTTCGTGGGATCAATTGAAGGGCTCAACGTTTTTGGGGCAACGTAAAGGTGGAATGCCACAAATGGCAGGTGAATTCGTGCTGAAAAAACATGGCATCGACCCTGTAAATGATTTAACGCTCATTCAAAATATTGATTTTGCCAACATTGCTACTGCTTTTGCATCAGGTACTGGTGACTATGTTCAATTATTTGAACCTACTGCGAGTGTCTTTGAGAAAGAAGGAAAAGGTTATATTGTAGCTTCGTTTGGAACGGAGTCTGGTAATCTTCCTTACACGTCCTTTATGGCTAAAAGTAGTTATTTAAAGGATGAAGCTTCAACTGTTCAAGCCTTTACAAATGCATTGAAACGAGCACAGGATTTTGTGCAAAATGAAAGTGCTGCTGAAGTAGCAAAGATTATTCAACCGTATTTTGAAAATGTAGATATAGAGATAATTGAAACGGTAATTGAGCGATATAAAGCACAAGGCTCTTATGCTACTGACCCAATCCTTGATGAAGGAGAGTGGGATAACTTGCAAACAATTATGGAGGAAGCAGGTGAACTTCCTCAACGAGTGGAGTATGAAAAACTTGTGAACACTACTTTTGCCAAAAAGGCTGCTGAGTAATATGGAATTTTTACAGCTGGAGAATATTCACCATAGTTATTTTTCAAGTACACAGGCAAAGGAAGTATTACGTGATATCAGTTTAGCCATTCATGAAGGAGAGTTTGTTTCGTTTATTGGGCCGAGTGGCTGCGGTAAAACCACATTATTATCAATTATTGCAGGATTATTCCCTGCCACTGAAGGCAATGTTTATATAGATGGTGAAAAGCTATCAGCAAGTAATCAATCAAGCATTGGCTATATGCTTCAGCAGGACTATTTATTTCCTTGGAAGACCATTGAAGAAAACGTCACAATAGGATTGAAAATAATGGAAAAAAGTCATAAAACACATAAAGTAACGGCCAATGCGTTATTACAGGAAGTAGGATTACCGCATGTGGGGAACAATTACCCTCGAGAATTATCAGGAGGTATGCGGCAACGTGTGGCCCTTGCTCGTACCTTAGCTGTAAATCCTAAAATTTTATTATTAGATGAACCATTTTCAGCGTTAGATTATCAGTCGAAATTAAAGCTTGAGGATTTAGTGGTGGAAACATTAAAAACTTATAAAAAGACTGCTATTCTTGTGACACATGATATTGGTGAAGCAATCGCAATGAGTGAGCGCGTAGTTCTATTTTCTGCAAACCCAGGGGCAGTTCACAAAGTGTTTGAAATACCTGAAGCCCTTAATGAACTATCACCTTTTGATGTAAGACAGCATCCAGCCTATGCAGATATTTTCCAAACTATTTGGAAGGAGCTGGAGAGCCTTGGATAATACATTATTTAAGCAATATCAGCAATTGTTAAAAAAAGAAAAACGCTATGTTCGAATATATCAGCTTATTATTTTACTGCTATTCTTTGGTGGATGGGAGCTGCTTTCAAGATTAGAATGGATTGATCGGTTAATTTTTAGCTCGCCAACTCATGTATGGCATACATTTATTGAGAAAGTCATTGACGGTTCTTTAACATTGCATGTGAGTGTTACATTAATGGAGACCGTAATTGGCTTTTTAGCGGGGACTTTATTAGGAACATTGATAGCTGTTGTCTTGTGGTGGTCCCCGTTACTATCAAAAGTACTCGATCCCTATCTAGTAATTTTAAACGCGATGCCAAAAGTAGCACTTGGTCCGATTTTGATTGTTGCACTCGGCCCAGGTTATTTTTCTATCATAGCTATGGGTGCATTAATATCCATCATTATAACAACGATTGTTGTATATACGGCATTTAAAGGTGTCGATCCGAATTATAGTAAGGTTTTACAAACCTTTGGAGCGACAAGATGGCAAATCTTTCGTGAGGTCATTTTGCCAGCCTCATTTCCTACAATCATTTCGACCTTGAAAGTGAATGTTGGCTTATCATGGGTAGGGGTTATTGTAGGGGAATTTTTAGTAGCTTCAAAAGGACTTGGTTATTTAATTATCTATGGCTTCCAAGTATTTAATTTTAACCTTGTCCTTATGTCACTTCTGATCATTGCCTTTTTTGCTACCATTATGTATCAAGTTGTAGAATTAGTTGAAAAAACGATTATTAAAAATAATGGATAGTATAAAAAAGAGGTGTCTCAAAATAGAGGCACCTCTTTTTAATCTGTTCTTTAGTTAAAATTCTTTATCCATTTGGGGTGAAGTACGATAAAAACGGAAATTGCCTGTTTCCATTCGTGCTACAGTATTTTCCGAAATGCGATCATGACAAATATCGCACATATAAGTATGAATTGGTCGATTACGCAATTTTTTTGCTAAAGGTAAATTATCATCTAAATTATGAATCGTATCGCAAATAACGCATTTAACGCGCATTGCATTCCCTCCTATTCAGCGCGAATGGCTGATACGTTTTTAATAGGATTGTCAATATTTGAACCGTCTCTTAGTAATACATGGATGGGACCGTCTTCTAAAAGAGGCTTACCGTCTTGGCTATATTTTAAAATAAGTGTATAAGCTTCTTCAATTGTGAAAGGATATTCTTCGCCATCTTTGCAAGTTAAGACGATTTTTGTCGCTTCTGGTTTAATTTCAGCATTCTTCAAGAAGTGACTTAATTCGATACCAAATGTACCTGTCTCCATTCCTTTACGGTCAAATTTCCTTTCTGATTTTAATGTAGGTGGGAATGTTGCTCCTTCCATAATTTCACGTGACCAGTGTGCTCCTACTTCACGCATATATTTGACGTCAGCATCTTCCTCAACATTTTGAGTAGTGAAGTAAGTGTTTAAATCTAATTTACGATCATCGAAAATCCACACAGTAGGATCTAATGTTAGTTGGTATGTGACTGCACCTGTGATAGGAATTATTGTTTCCATAATAGAAATCCTCCTCAAATCTTGTATATCCATGACATAGTATAACGCTAATGCCTAGAGATAATAAAGAAATATAATTCGAATTCTCTATTTTCCAATGAAGACACTTGCATTTTTATCGACTAAAAGATAAACTTTATTAAGATAGAATCGAAGAAATATCAGATAATGGGGGCGTCCTCATGGATACGAAATCACAAACTTCTTTTCAAGAGAAGGCTTTGGAGCTATTAGTTGCTGATGCAGATAAGATTGCTCGCCTTATTCGAGTACAAATGGATCATTTAACAATGCCACAATGCCCTTTATATGAGGAAGTATTAGATACACAAATGTTCGGTCTATCACGTGAAATTGACTTTGCTGTGAAGCTTGGATTGATTGAACGTGAAAAAGGCAAAGAAATTCTCGATTCACTCGAGAAGGAACTTTCTGTACTACACGACGCGTATACAGACAAATAAAAAGAAAAACTCAAACGCTTCTTTGCGCTTTGAGTTTTTTTACTAGAACGAGGTTTTCCAATGAGACAATACTTAAAACGCTATGCACAAAATTTTGATTATCCCTTATTTTTCACGGTACTATTATTAAGTTTATTTGGGTTAATAATGATTTACAGTTCAAGTATGATGGTTGCTATTGCACAGAAAAAACAAGCACCTGATTATTTTTATCAAAAGCAAGTGATCAATTTAATGGTGGCTTTTCTCGGTTTTATAGTGGCGGCCTTTTTTCCATATAAACATTATGCGAATAAGAACATTATGTTATTGCTAACGGTCGTGTTGGCGGTGTTATTCACGTGGTTAAAATTGTTTGGTCATGGGGCAGATGAAGTAGGCTCTCAAAGTTGGATTGCTATTCCAGGATTAGGGAATTTTCAGCCTTCAGAGTATGCGAAACTATTTATAATTTTATATTTTGCAGCTGCTTTTTATCGAAAAGCGCAAAAATATACATTTGAAAAGCTACAACCTACTGAAATTTTTTACCCAATTTTTCTATGGATTTTAGTGGTTGCTGGGGTAGCCTTTGAAACAGACTTAGGAGCAGTCATTATTCTATGTGGTATTGCCGTTTCAGTTGTAGCTTCAAGTGGCATTCCGTTTAAAACATTTTGGAAATTTTTCGGTGTATTAGGTGCGTTTGGTACAGCTATTCTTGGTATTCTATGGATATTTAAGGGAGAGCTACTAACAGGAAATCGAAAAGGACGGATATTGTCTTACTTAAATCCATTTGAGTATGAGGATGGTAGTGGTCACCAAGTGGTGAATAGTTATTATGCCATTGGCGGAGGCGGCTTAGAAGGGCGGGGCCTTGGTCAATCCATTCAAAAATTAGGATATTTGCCTGAACCACAAACAGATTTTATTATGGCAATCATAATGGAAGAGTTAGGGATATGGGGCGTTTTGATTGTCTTATGTGGCTTGGGATTTATTGTATATAAAGGTTTTTCTATTGCATTGCGGACAAAAGATCCATTGGCACGCATGATTGCGGCTGGTATTGCGAGCTGGATAGGCTGGCAATCATTTATTAATCTTGGGGGTGTAACCGGGTTAATCCCGTTAACCGGTGTAACGTTACCTTTTATAAGCTATGGCGGTACATCTATAATCATTCTATCTTTAGCGATGGGAATATTGATCAATGTTTCTATGTTTGAAAAGGTAGAGAGGAAAAAAACAGAATCATAAAGGGGGATACCTATGGAATCAATCAACAAAATTCTCGTAGCCAATCGAGGAGAAATTGCAATTCGTATTTTCCGTGCTTGTACGGAGCTGAATATCCAAACTGTTGCCATCTATTCAAGAGAAGATAGTGGTGCTTTTCATCGCTTTAAAGCAGATGAAGCTTATTTAGTGGGAGCTGGCAAGAAACCAATCGATGCTTATTTAGATATTGAAGGTATTATTGCCATCGCAAAAGATGCAGATGTTGATGCGATTCATCCAGGGTATGGTTTTTTATCAGAAAACGTGGAATTTGCACGTCGCTGTGAGGAAGAGGGCATTGTCTTTATCGGACCAACTTCTCAGCATTTAGATATGTTTGGAGATAAGGTCAAAGCACGTTCTCAAGCCATTGCGGCTGAGATTCCTGTTATTCCTGGTACAGATGGCCCAGTAGCCGATCTAGCAGAGGTAGAGACGTTTGCTAGCAATTATGGCTATCCAGTTATGATTAAGGCAGCACTTGGCGGTGGTGGTCGAGGGATGCGTCTAGTCCATACGCCAGAGGATCTTGCTTCCTCCTATGAAAGAGCAAAATCTGAGGCAAAGGCTGCTTTTGGTTCCGATGAAGTATATGTAGAAAAAGCAATCATAAAACCAAAACACATTGAAGTACAAATTATTGGCGATAAGCATGGCAATATTGTGCATTTATATGAGCGTGATTGCTCAATTCAGCGTCGACATCAAAAAGTGGTAGAAATTGCGCCATCTCATTCGATTTCACAAGAGTTAAGAAATCGTATTTGCGATGCTGCTGTGAAATTAATGAAGAATGTCTCGTACATAAATGCAGGGACAGTGGAATTTTTAGTCGCAGGAGACGATTTTTATTTCATCGAGGTAAACCCTCGCATTCAAGTAGAACATACAATTACAGAAATGATTACAGGTGTTGATATCGTCCATGCCCAAATTAAGGTAGCGGCAGGCTATGGACTTCACAGTGAAGAAATTCATATGCCAAAGCAAGAAGATATGCCAATGATTGGCTATGCCATTCAAGCACGTGTGACAACAGAAGACCCTGCAAATGACTTTATGCCAGATACAGGAAAGTTAATGGTTTACCGTTCAAGTGGTGGTTTTGGCGTGCGATTAGATGCTGGGAATGGCTTCCAGGGTGCTGTCGTTACACCATACTATGACTCTTTGTTGGTGAAAATTTCTACTTCGGGTATGAACTTTAAAGAAGCTGCTGCGAAAATGGATCGTAATTTAAAAGAATTCCGTATTCGTGGCGTTAAAACGAATATTCCGTTTTTAAATAATGTGGTGACTCATGAAAAGTTTTTATCAGGGGCCTTTGATACTAGCTTTATTGATACAACACCAGAGCTTTTCGAGTTCCCTGTGCGTAAAGACCGTGGAACAAAGCTGTTAAGCTATATTGGGAATGTGACCTTAAATGGCTTCCCTGGTGTAGAGAAGAAGTCAAAACCTATCTTTGTCCAGCCAAACCAACCTAAAATTGATCCTTTAATTGTACCACCAGCAGGTACAAAGCAGATTTTAGATACACAGGGAGTAGATGGCTTAGTGCAGTGGATTTTAGCACAGGAAGACGTACTACTAACAGATACTACATTCCGCGATGCTCACCAATCCCTGCTTGCAACACGTGTTCGTTCACAGGATATGTATCAAATTGCAGATGCAACAGCTCGCATGATGCATCAGTTATTCTCGCTGGAAATGTGGGGCGGTGCAACATTCGATGTAGCATATCGCTTCTTAAAAGAAGATCCATGGGAGCGGCTAGCGAAACTGCGTGAGCAAGTGCCGAATGTGTTATTCCAGATGTTACTGCGTGGAGCTAATGCTGTTGGTTATACAAACTATCCTGACAATCTAATCCGAGAATTTATCGCTGAATCGGCTTCATCAGGAATTGATGTATTCCGTATTTTCGATAGCTTAAATTGGATTAAAGGCATGGAAGTAGCGATAGATGCTGTGCGTCAATCAGGAAAAATTGCTGAAGCAGCCATCTGTTATACGGGGGATATCCTCGATGACAGTCGTGCGAAATATTCAGTGCAATACTATAAGGATATGGCGAAAGAGCTTGAAGCAGCTGGTGCCCATATTTTAGCGATTAAAGATATGGCTGGTTTATTGAAACCGGAAGCGGCGTACCGTTTAATTTCCGAGTTAAAAGAGACGACAAGTCTGCCAATCCACTTGCATACACATGATACTAGTGGCAATGGAATTTACTTATATGCTAAAGCGATAGAAGCAGGTGTTGATATTATTGATACAGCGCTTGGATCTATGGCAGGCCTAACATCTCAACCAAGTGCAAACTCCTTGTACTATGCAATGAAGGGCGGCAAACGTGAGGTACGAGCGGATATCGATGCATTAGAAAAATTATCGTACTACTGGGAAGATGTTCGTAAATACTATAAAGATTTTGAAAGTGGCATGATCAGCCCGCATTCTGAGATTTACGTACATGAGATGCCTGGTGGTCAGTATAGTAACTTACAGCAACAAGCAAAAGCTGTAGGGCTTGGTGATCGATGGGAAGAAGTGAAACGCATGTATTCCCGTGTAAATCTACTATTTGGTGATATTGTTAAAGTTACACCATCCTCCAAGGTGGTAGGTGATATGGCTTTATTTATGGTGCAAAATGATCTAGACGAAAATACAGTCTTAACAAGAGGGAAAACGATTGACTTCCCAGATTCTGTGATTGAATTCTTCCAAGGTTATCTTGGGCAGCCACATGGCGGGTTCCCAGAGGCATTACAACAAGTAGTGTTAAAAGATCGAGAAGCAATTACAGTTCGTCCAGGAGAATTATTAGAGCCTATTCAATTTGATCAATTAGAGGCTGTGCTAGAGGAAAAGTTAAATCGCCCAGTTACGAAAAAAGATGTACTGGCTTATGCACTTTATCCAAAAGTCTTTGAGGAATATGCGAAAACAGCAGAATCCTTTGGCAATATTTCAGTTCTTGACACACCGACATTCTTATATGGCTTAAAGCTTGGTGAAATTATTGAGGTTGAAATTGAAAAAGGGAAAACATTGATTATTAAACTCGTTTCAATCGGGGAACCACAACACAATGGAACACGTGTCCTTTACTTTGAGCTTAATGGTCAATCGCGTGAATTGGTGATTCAAGATATGACTGTTGAGGTTGATGGCAATTTAGCATTAAAAGCAGATCCAAGCAATCCAAACCAAATCGGTGCTACAATGCCAGGTACTGTGTTGAAAGTTGTTGTTTCTAAAGGTAGTCCTGTTAAACGTGGTGATCACCTGTTAATTACAGAAGCCATGAAAATGGAAACAACTGTCCAAGCACCTAAAGACGGCATTGTAAAAGAGGTATATGCAAGTGCAGGAGATGCCATTTCAACAGGGGATCTATTAATTGAAATTGAATAAATAGTCATGAAAAAAAGGTTATTAGATGCTTTTATTAGTATCTACATAACCTTTTTTATTGTGTTTAAGCGATAAATCATATAAAATTTGATTACTTAATCAGGAAAATGTTTATTCAATCAATCAGGAGAATTCTATGGATAACAATAAAAATACCTTTATTCAGGAAGCAAGAAAGCAGCAAATTATTGAAGCTACGATAGCGACACTTGATGATATAGGCTATGTAAAGGCAAGTTTAGCACAAATCGCTAAACGTGCTTCTATTAGCACAGCATTAATTTCTTATCACTTTGTAGATCGACAAGATTTAATCAACCAAAGTCTGCAAGCACTAATTGAGCAATCCACAACTTTCATTTTGACAAAAACATATACTGCCAGTGACCCTGTCACACAATTAGCAAACTTCATAGAGGCAAGCATTGCTTATCAAGCGACACACCCAAAAGAAAATGCAGCATTATTAGAAATTGTCTTCAACGCTCGGACTGCACATGACATCCCTTACTATAAACTGCCAGATGAAGAGGAAGACCCACTATTGACGGCATTATGTAATATTTTGGAAGATGGTAAAAAACAGGGGACTTTTAGTGTTCGCTCTGTCAATGTAATGGCAAAAGTAATTCAAGGAGCGATTGGTGAATATATGCTTATAGGGGGACCGCTTGCGATTGCGGCAGAGGATTACAGTCTCGAAGTAACAAATATTATATGGACAGCAATGAAAGTAGAGGGGCCAAAAAATGCTTAGAGCGCTATTTAACTGGATGTTAGTCATTGGTTTAATTTTATTAGGAGGCCGTCTCGTAACGCTAATTTGTCGATATTTCGACATTCCTTTTACAACATTTTTTAAAGATTATGCACTGGTATCCATGATTATTTTAATTGTTGGAATTATAGGGACTGAAGCTATGAAGAAACAAAAATAGTCATAGAAAAAAGATTCGACACATCTTTGGTGGCGAATCTTTTTTAATGGGCTATTTCTGGGCTATTTCTTTTTCTCATTATAATTACTTCGAGCAACTAGCATGATCATATAGCATAATAAACCGAATAAAAGGGAAATAAATAATGAATGCAGTAAAGCTACCGTTAAATTCAGTTTAGTAAGAACTACTAACATACCTGCAATAACTTGTAAAACTACTATAGTAAAGGCAATTATCCATCCATAGTAGATAACACGTTGATGTTTATATTCCTTTACAGCGTGCCAAGTTATGTATGCTATCCAAATGAAAATAATAAGAACAGCTAATCGATGTCCCATTTGCACCCATTCATACATATTATTCGGGGGTGCCAAAGGTGTTTCATTATAGCAAAATGGCCAATCGGGACAAATTAAGCTCGAATCTGTATGTCGAACTAGCGCCCCAGTATAAACGACTAAATAAGAATAAATTGTGACAGCAATTGTATGCCAACGTAACTTTTTACCGATAAATACGTTATCGGCATCAAATTTCCGATCGACTTCAAATACAATCATAGAGAGAAGAAGAACAGCGGCAAAGGAAATCAGAGATATCCCAAAATGAAGTGCTAAGATGAAATCACCTTGCCCCCATAATACTTGAGCTGCTCCAATAAGAGCTTGCGCAATTAAGAAAAACATTGCTAGGAAACCTAATAGTTTTACTTCGCGAATATGTCCGAGCTTACGCCATGTCCAAACGGTTAACACAAGAATTGAGATAGATACAACTCCTGTTACGAGACGATGTGAGAATTCAATAAGGACTTCCGGTGTAATCTCCTTTGGAATAAGAGATCCATTACAATCAGGCCAGTTTCGACCACAGCCTAGGCCACTATCTGTTTTGGTAACGAGAGCCCCACCTAGTAATATAAGGAGCATCCCTACTGTAGCGGCAACAGCAAACCACTTCAAATACCTGTTGTGTTGCATAAAATGAGTCACCTACTTTATCTATCAACATTACAAGAACGTAATGTTTCTGCTACTAGATAATATCGAAAATACGTATAAAAAACAACTTGTAAAGAGAAGGGACTACTAGATGTCGATTCCATTTCACAAATTGTTCATAATTTCGTGCTTTAACCTTCACAATTCATTTTAGAAAATGTTTTACTATAGATATGTTGTTTTTAATTATATTTCTAGACAAAACTAATTTTTACAACTTCATCTAAATTTCACTTAATGTCTAGAAATCAATCGCAAATTTCGCTATAGTTATTGTTAGCGGAATATGCTTACAAAAATGAAAGGAGAGGTATTATGTCAAACGGTCGTACACTGGCGGCTACTAGAAATCCTGGTCCAGAAACAACATCTGTTGTAAAAGATTTCTTAGCACTAATAAAAATTGGAATCGTTAACTCGAATCTTGTCACAACGTTTACAGGGATGTGGCTGGCTTTTCAGTTTACTAGTAGACATTTCTTGCAAGAGCTTGATGTCATATTTTACACCATGCTGGGTGCGGCATTAATCATTGGTGGCTCAGGTGCAATGAATAACTTCATTGATCAGGATATAGATCCCATCATGAAAAGAACTAAGGCAAGACCGACAGTGACAGGCAGATTTAAGCCAAACTTTGTGTTGACCATTGCCCTCTCATTTTTAATTGTAGGTGAAATTTTGTTATTTGCGGCATCGTTTGCAGCCGGCATGTGGGGACTAGTAGGAATATTTGCTTATGTCGTTCTGTATTCAATGTGGTCAAAGAGGAAGCATGTTAGTAACACGGTTGTAGGTAGTATTTCGGGGGCTATTCCTCCTATTATTGGATTCGCAGCGATTGAGCCTGCCTTAGGTCCAGGAGCACTAGCCTTATTCCTTATCATGTTTGCATGGCAACCGCCACATTTCTATGCGCTTGCAATGAAACGGACTGAGGAATATCGTGCAGCTAAAATACCAATGCTACCTGTTGTAAAGGGATTTAAACGTACAAAGTACTCAATGTTATTCTGGATTCTTTTATTATTACCGTTACCTTTCCTTTTAACAGAGCTTGGAATTGGCTTTTTAACTCTTGCTACTGCATTGAACTTGGGTTGGTTAATACTAGCTCTGAAAGGCTTTACAACAAAAGATGATATGAAATGGGCAAATAAAATGTTTATTTATTCGTTGAATCATATGACCATACTATTTGTAGCCATCATAATATTTGCGGTGTTTAGCTAAAGTTAGGGATTCTTTCTTTTTATAAGAATTCATATAGACAGAACTGATGTCCTAGGTACACATGAAAATACAACAAAGAAAGAGGGGTTTAATTAAGCTATGATGAAAGGGCTTAAAAAATGGCGTCTTTTTTCACTTCTAGCAGTGATGATGGTTTTCCTTTCAGGTTGTGGTGAAGATTATCTTTCTACACTAAAACCATCTGGAGAAGTAGGTAAACAACAATTAAATTTATTACTGTTAACTACTGTAATTATGACGCTAGTAGTAGTAATAGTATCTGTTATCTATTTACTTGCATTCCTAAAATACCGTCGTGCACGCGTAGGTGAAAATGTTATCCCTAAGCAAGTAGAGGGTAGTCATACGTTAGAAGTGATTTGGACAGTTATTCCGATTATTTTATTATTAATTATCGCTGTACCAGTTGTTACAACTACTTATAAATTTGCAGATGTTGCTGCAATGGATGAGGTAGATGAAGAAGGGAACAAAACAGCCCTAACGATCAATGTAACGGCAAAATTATACTGGTGGGAATTCGAATATCCTAACCAAGGTATCGTAACGGCTCAAGAGCTAGTGGTACCAACAGGTGAAAAAGTTTACTTTAATTTAAAAGCTGCCGATGTTAAGCACTCATTCTGGATTCCTGCTGTAGGCGGTAAAATGGATACAAACGTGGAAAACTTAAACAAATTCTACTTAGTATTCGATAAAGAATCAAAAGATCTTAAAGATGGCGTATTTTATGGAAAATGTGCTGAATTATGTGGACCTTCACATGCATTAATGGACTTTAAAGTAAAAACATTAAGCCCTGATGCATTTGATGCATGGGTTGATGCAATGAAAGCAACTGAAGGACAAACTGCTGACAAAGCTTCAACAGATCTTGGTGAAGCGACTTTTGCTAATAGCTGCTTAGGCTGTCATGCTATCTCTGGTTCAGGAGCAGGCGGTACACCAGGTCCAAACTTAACTACGTTTGGTGACCGTAACCGTGTTGCTGGTTTCTTAGAGCATAATGAAGAAAGCTTAAAAGCTTGGATTAAAAACCCTGAGGAATTTAAACCAGGTAACTTAATGATGAATGCTGAAGGCACTGCGCCTATCTACGGTAATTTATCTGATGAAGAAATTGAAGCTCTTGCAACTTACATCATGGGCTTATCAGTAGAAAAATAATTTTCGTTCTATGTAACAAATTTTGAGGGAGGTAAAAGTTGTGAGCTCATACACACAGAAAAAGGGCTTTGGAGCAGCTGTCTGGGATTACATCACTACTGTTGACCATAAAAAGTTAGCAGTGATGTATTTATTAGCCGGTACATTGTTCTTCGCTATCGCTGGTTTTGAAGCATTATTAATGCGTATTCAATTAATGAAACCAAATAATGATTTCGTATCAGCTGGTTTTTTCAATGAATTATTAACAATGCATGGAACAACAATGTTATTCCTAGCTGCTACGCCACTACTATTCGCATTTATGAACATGCTTGTACCATTACAAATTGGTGCGCGTGACGTTGCATTCCCGTTCCTTAACTCATTAGGGTTCTGGTTATTCTTCCTAGGTGCAGTATTCCTTCACCTGTCATTCTTTATGGGTGGCGCTCCTGATGCGGGCTGGACTTCTTATGCATCATTATCTTTATACTCTCCAGGACATGGTATTGATTTCTATGTTCTTGGTTTACAAATTTCAGGGGCAGGTACATTAATTTCAGGTCTTAACTTTATCGTTACGATTATTACAATGCGTGCTCCAGGTATGACATTTATGCGTATGCCATTATTCACTTGGACTGCTCTTGTATCAAGTGCCTTAATCTTATTCGCATTCCCTCCATTAACAATTGGTTTATTAATGATGTTATTTGACCGTATGTTCGGTGGTAACTTCTTTGACCATACAATGGGTGGTAACACAGTTATTTGGGAACACTTATTCTGGATCTTCGGACACCCAGAGGTTTATATCTTAGTATTACCAGCATTCGGTTTATTCTCTGAGATTATTCCAGCGTTCTCTCGTAAACGTCTGTTCGGATACTCTTCAATGGTATTCGCTACAATTTTAATTGGTTTCTTAGGGTTCATGGTTTGGGCTCACCATATGTTTACAGTTGGTCTTGGGCCAACAGCAAACGCAATCTTCGCTGTTGCAACAATGGCAATTGCGGTTCCAACAGGTATGAAAGTATTCAACTGGATCCTAACTATTTGGGGTGGATCTATTAAAGTTACAACACCAATGCTTTATGCACTTGGATTTATCCCGTCATTCGTTGCGGGTGGTGTTACAGGGGTCATGCAAGCATCTGCACCTCTTGACTATCAATTACATGATTCTTACTTTATCGTTGCTCACTTCCACTACGTAATCGTTGGTGGTATCGTTACAGCATTATTCGGTTCAGCGCACTTCTACTGGCCAATTTTCTTCAACCGTATGTTAAACGAAACGCTTGGTAAAATTACTTTCTGGGTATTCTTTATCGGATTCCATTTAACATTCTTCCTTCAACATTTCTTAGGTTTGATGGGTATGCCACGTCGTGTATTCACTTACATGGAAGGTCAAGGTTGGGATCAATTCAACTATATCTCTACAATCGGTGCATTAATGATGGGTGTAGGGGTTATCTTAATGGTAATCAACTGCTTAATGTCTATTAAGGGCAAACCAGCAGGACGCGACCCATGGGGCGATGGACGTACTTTAGAATGGTCAATTCCACAACCAATTCCATTCTATAATTTCCGTCAAACTCCACTTGTTCGTGGTTTAGATCCATGGTGGATTGAAAAACAAGAAGGTAATAAAGAAGTAACATTTGCTGAGCCACTAGGTGATATCCATATGCCAAATAACTCAGCGATTCCATTCGTTATTTCATTAGGTATGTTTATTGCAGCATTTGGTGCACTTTACAATCCAGATGCAGATAAGCCATGGTCTATTTATGTATTAATCATTGGTTTAGCAATTACATTTGGTGCGATGATTGCTCGTTCTGTTAAAGACGATCATGGTTTCCATTTACACAAAGAAGAAATTCTTGAAATTGAAGAACATCTTTACGGCAAAGGAGGAAATAAATAATGGATTTCAATACTAAATTTACTCCTCATACTTGGCCAGATCATCCTGAACAAGCTACGATGGAAGGTAAAAATAAAGTCGTTGGTTTCTGGATTTTCCTTGCCTGTGAAGTTGTACTTTTCGCAAGTTTATTCGCTACTTACTTAGCGCTTAAGAACAAAGGGCCAGCTGGCATGGAGTTCACAACTCAAGGTTTATTTGAATTACCATTAGCATTTGCTATGACGATGTTATTATTAACATCATCACTAACATCTGTTTATGCAATTTACCATATGCGTAACTTTAACTTTAAAGGTATGCAAACTTGGTTAGCGATTACATTAGCTTTAGGTCTTGGATTCTTAGCACTTGAAATCTATGAGTTCAACCACTATGTGCACCTTGGTTTTACATTTAATCAATCTGCATTCGCAACAGCGTTTTATTCGTTAGTTGGTACACACGGTTTCCACGTAACTTTAGGTCTTGTATGGATTGGTACTTTAATGATCCGTAATGCTAAACGTGGATTAAACCTGTACAATGCACCTAAATTCTTCGTTGCTGCTTTATATTGGCACTTTATCGACGTAGTTTGGGTATTTATCTTTACAGTAGTATACTTGATGGGAGTGATCGGATAATGTCTTCACACGATACACCTATAGTTGCTAAGTCACAGGCACAGTATGAGTATGATCGTCATCATAATGCCGTTCATATGCGTAAACAAGTAATCAACTTTGCGATTATGATTTTCTTCACTTTTATCGCATTCGCAGTAGTTGCAGCTGATTTTTCTAAATACTTAATTATGCCATTCGTATTATTATTGGCTGGCGTTCAAGTTGTACTTCAACTTTATTCTTTCATGCACTTAGAAGATAAAAAAACTCACTTTGGTGGTGTTATTGGTTTCTTCATGTGGATGGGAATTTTAATCGCATTTACATTCTTCTTAGCATTTTTAACAATCATTTGGTGGTAATCACCAAAAAAGCACGTTCGTTATTTTGTACGAACGTGCTTTTCTTATGTTTTGAGGTTATTTAGGTATCCAAAGAGGCAACACTGTTGAAACTTAACATTTGTTCACCTTTCGTTCATTGCAGTATAGCTGTAAGCGTTTTATAATAGGAGTACTGAAGTTTAAAGGAGTGCGTTCCATATGCCACTTAGTATATTTGGTTTCCAAGCATTGTGGAGCCCGTATTTAATAGGGGTTCTTGTTTTTATAACAATCATCTATTTTTTAGTCACAACAAAGTGGCGTAAAGATTTTAAAGTAAGTGAACCTTTGAAAAAAAGTGAAGCTATTTACTTTGTTTTAGCTATGATTACCATCTATATTATCAAAGGATCTCCGATTGATTTAATGGCTCATATTATGTTTACCATGCACATGGTGCAAATGGCTATTCTGTTATTGCTGGTCCCTATTTTCTTAATTAAAGGGATTCCCTGGTGGGTTTGGAAGGTGGCTATTGAGGCACCTGTAGTTAGAACTTTGTTTAAAGTGCTAACATTACCAGTTGTTGCTGTCTTTGTATTTATCGGTCTATTTTCTTTCTATCATTTACCGTCCATATTGGATTACATTAAATTAAATGAAACATTACATGGTACCTATACATTTGTATTATTTCTATCTGCAGTGTTTATGTACTGGCCTTTAATTCAAAATTTGCCAAATAGTAATCAAATGAAGCCTTTGCATAAATTGGCGTATATTATTGCTAATGCTGTTTTAATTACACCTGCTTGTGGATTAATCATCTTTGCGCCAAATGCAATGTATGAGACATATACAAACGGTGATGCATGGTTAAAGGCAATGGAGCTTTGTGTACCAGCCTCTACATTGTCAGGATTATCTTTATCTGGACCAGAGCTATTTACAGACATGAAACCAGTTGCAGATCAGCAATTAGGTGGCGTGTTAATGAAAATCCTACAAGAGCTTATTTTTGGTGTACTAATTGGTACGATCTTCACAAGATGGTATCGATCTGAGCAAAAAGATCCAGATAAAATCACTGCTGACGCTTTAGCTGCCCACCAAAAGAAGTGGGAAAGTCAACAGCAACATTAATTGAAGAATAGAAATTTACTTTGTGTAAGGGGTTTTGACAATGGAATTGCAAATTTTGCCTACTATTAGTACATCGTTTATCGTTATTAGTGCTGTACTAGTAGCGATAGGGTGGGGCTTAATTATAAAAAGAAATGTAGAGGGACATAAGAAAGTGATGCTTGCTGCAGGTGTTGCAGCACTTATTTTCTTTATCATCTATGCGTCCCGTACAATCTTTATTGGAAATACGGCTTTTGGCGGTGGAGAAGATTTAAAACCATACTATACGTTCTTCTTGATTTTCCATATTATTTTAGCGACATCTGGAGCTGTGTTTGGTATCGTTAGTATTATTTCAGGTTTGAAAATGAACATTAAATTACACAGACGAATTGGGCCAATTACAAGTATTATTTGGTTCTTTGTTGCCATAACTGGTGTATTAGTTTATTTATTATTGTATATTTTATTTGAGCCTGGTGAAACAACATCAGTAATTAAAGCCATTTTAGGATTTTAAAAAAATCTCCCTCCTTATTTCTGTGCAGGAGGGAGATTTTTTATAGTTGGTTGGAATAGTGAAAGCACTACAACAACCAGTAATGGACCAATTAATATTCCAATAAATCCAAAGATTTTAAAACCAATAAACATGGCAATAAAGGTATTCAAGGAAGAAAGTCCAATTTTATCGCCAATAATTTTTGGCTCAATCATTCGTCGGACTAGAAATTGTCCAATGGTTAGTAAAATTAAGACAGCTGCATATAAATAATCGCCAGCAAAGACCTGATAGATTGCCCATGGGACTAATAAAATAAATGAATCAAGAAAAGGGATAAAGTCTAAAACAACAAGTAAAAGTGCTAACAATATAGGGAATGGTGTTTTTAAAAAATAAAACGCAGCGAATGATATAGCAAAGATCCCTATCCCTACAAGTAATTGAGCTTTCAGAAATCCAAATAAGGCTAGCTTAACACGTTGGCCAATAAAGATAATTTTTTGATGGTAATGAAAAGGAACGGGCGATAATAATTTACGATTAATTGTTGGTAATTCTAAAAGCAACATATACAACACAATCCAATAAACAAATATATCAAAAAGACGTGTGGGAATATATGTTAGTAACGTTGACCAAACATTGACGTTCGTTAAGGATAAAGAAAATTTTTCGATGGATGCTAAAGCTTTTGCAATCATAAATTGAATTTGTGAAACTAGCTCTACCGGTAAATGATAGGTGTAATTGCTGAGCTTAGATTGCATTTGAATCCATAGGGCAGACAATTGATTAAGATAATCAGGTATATCAATAATAAAGGAAGAAAATTGTTTCCAGCTTATATAAAGGATAAGTGTACATAATAATAAAGATATACTTAGAAAAAACAAAAAAAAGAAGAAGACAACGATTTTCCGTTTTTTTCTAAACCGTTTGCTCATTCGAACGATGATTGGTTCTAACAATAACGCGGTTAAGTAGGCAAGTAAAATTGGTAATGATATGGAGATGGACCAAAGGATCAGTATACCCATTGCAATAACAATAATGGGATGACGAAAAAAAGGACGATTAAAAAATGATAACATTTTTCTCACCTACATCTTGTAATAGATATAGGTAGTATGAGAAAAAAAATTTTTTTTACTCAAAATAAAAAAAGACTGGACCACCAGTCTTTTTACAACCATGAAGCTATTTACGCTTACTTGCCGTCACTTCAATGTACGAAAGATTAGCGTGCGTTAACAGGTTCAAAGTTATTTTTATTTGTAGGCTCGATTGAGAATTGATCTAACTCTAATTTAACCTTTTTTAAGATTTCTTCACATTTTTTTACAAGGTGTGCTGGATAAACCTCGTCATCGCCATATTCAACACCATGCGGATAATAGTATTTACCAAGGACTGGTTTCATTAATGTAAGGATAGCATCGTGTGCACCTACGTCACCAGAAATAGCATATGCGAATACGCGTAGGTAAAAACGACCTTCACGAGTATCGAATCGTTTATCAAATGTCATACGCTCGTAATCCCAGCCGCCATCACATTCTAAACCATGTTTTTTCATAATGCTGACAAGTAGCTCTTGATCAGCTGTTAAATTTTCAAGGTTAGTATTTTCAAAATACATGTATAGTCCTCCTTTAGGTTCTCGTACAAAGTATACGCTCATTTTTATAATAGAGCATATTCGACATTGTTGCAATGACAACATTGTGTCAACCCAATTACAATTGATATAATAACTTACAATAATGGTGATGAAAAGGAGCCCTGTATGAAAGCTTTATTCCGCATTTTAATGGTTTGTGGTGCAGTTGCATTAATTGGTTTTATGTTTTTTAATACCCCTAAGGAAAATGAGCCACTAGAAGGCCCAAATACCAATTCGAATATCATACCTCAAACACAGCTAAAGCAGGAACCTGCAATAGGAGCAATGACACGTCCACAAACGGGTATATCCACATTGATAGGAAAAGGCACACAAACTGTTTTAGAACAATATGGGGAGCCTGCAAGAAAAGAGCCGTCTTCATTCGGTTATCAATGGTGGGTCTACAATGAAGACGTTTCAACTTTTTTTATGATTGGTATTGATAATAATATTGTGACACAAATTTACATAGCAGGACAAGAAATTGATGCATTTCCTTTTAAAGTAGGCCAAAAACGTGATGAAATATACAGAATGACGATCATTGATTATGAGGTAGCCGCCACTGTAGGCGAAAATATTTTCATTTTCTCAATGAGTGAAGAAGATATGCAAACAAGGCTGCTTATCAAATTTGATGGTCTTTATGCACAGCTTTACATAGATAGGGAGACAAGTGAGTTGCAAGGGATACGATATACAGACAGTGAAACACTTGTCCTTCATCAGCCATATGAAATGAGCTATCAAGGGGAGCTTGTTAGACGTGCTCCACCTTCCTCTTTCTTACAGCAAGAAATTGATGTGGCTAGTGCTAAACAATTAGACGATTTGCTAAATGTAACAAGAGTCCATCATGATTTACTTCCTTTAGAAATGGATGAATCATTGGAGGAAGCAGCAAGAATGCATAGTGAGGACATGAAGGTGCAAAATTTTTTAGCGCATGAATCTCCAACCTATGGTGATCTAAAAAAACGATTACAGACGCAAAAAATCGAGTATAGTGAAGCGAACGAAAACCTGGCAACTGCTTATTTTGATGCGATTGAAGCCATGCATGGCTGGACAAATTCTCCTGAACATAGAAAAGTTCTTTTGAATGATCGATATACACGCGTTGGTTCTGGCGCCTTTGTAGATTATTATACGCAAATATATCTTGAACCTACTACACAAGAAGTGGGTAGAGAAGAGCAAGATAATGAAGAGACGAAAAATGAAAAACAAGATAGCGAAGAATCTACAGATAAATCAAATCAAACCTTACCATAACAGAAGAATATTCAGATGAAGACAAGCTTTCAACAGACGGGCTTGTCTTCATTTTTTATGTGGAGTTTCTCCTTCTTTTAGGCTTCTACATTTTTCGTCACACCGTTACAAACGCCATCATATGATAGAGAACTGAAAGGGGGAATGAGGTTTGCAATTAGCAGAGTTATTAAAAGACTGGCCATGTAGCGTGACGGGAGGATCTATACGGACAGAAATTACTGGTGTAGAGGACTATGCACAGGCGGTACAACCTGGTGATATATTTATTGTGCGAAAAGGTAAAAAAACATCGGGAAGTCGGTTTGTCAAAGAGGCATTGGCACGTGGAGCTGCTGCCATCGTTTCAGAAGAAAGTATCTCTTTGCCAATAATAGATAAAGAAATTCCTTTTGTATGGGTTCCAAATACAGCATTATTTTTATCGTATGCAAGTGCGAAGCTTGCTGCTTTTCCAGCAGAAGCTTTAACTGTTATCGCTATTACAGGTACAAATGGAAAGACGACAGTGAGCCATTTTGTTAGTCAGCTTCTAAATGCACTACATAAACATGCAGCAGTTATTGGAACGGTTGGCTTTTTCATCAATGGTGAGAAACAACAAACGGCTTATGAGCAATTAACAACATTGCAAGCTAAAGAATTACACCCCATTCTTAAGCAATGTGTGCGAAAAGGTGTGACCCATGTTGTATTAGAAGCTTCTTCAATGGGGTTGCAGCAGCATAGGCTCGATCATTGTGACATTGACTGTGGTGTATTTTTAAATTTATCAGAAGATCATTTAGAAGATCATGGAGGTTTAGAAGCTTATAAACGTGCCAAGAAACGTTTAGCGGATTTATCAAAAAAGCTAGTATTAAATGGAGATGATAATTTTTGCCGTTCTGTTGGTATTTATGATAAGAAAAAATCTTGCTCATTTGGTTTTGATAATCACAATGATTTACATATTCAAATCGTCAGTGAATCAGTTGGAAAAACCGTACTTTGTTTACAGACTTCCGCGAGTGAGCATATTGTAGAAATTCCTTTTGTCGGTAAATACCATGTCCAAAATGCTGTTGCATCCTTAATGGCTGTATGGCGCTTAGGTGTCCCTATGGAAGATATAGTTGGACATATGTGGTCGTTAAGGCTACCAGAGGGCAGGCTAGAGAAGATTGAAAATCCATTAGGAATTGATGTTTATGTAGATTATGCCCATACAGCAGAAGCATTGCAAGCGGTATTGCAAACCTTTGATCGCTCTAAAACAATTTACCTTGTCTTCAGTTGTGGAGGAAATCGAGACAAGGCGAAACGCTTTGCAATGGGGGCAGTAGCAAGTAAATATGCTGATGTTATTTATTTAACAACAGATAATCCTCGTGATGAAGATCCTATTGTGATTAATGAAAGTATTATTGCTGGATTTACAGAGCAACAATATTATGAAATTTATTTAGATCGCAAACTTGCGATCCATCAAGCATTAGCAAAGGCAGAAAAGGGAGACATTGTCCTTGTTGCCGGAAAAGGGCATGAACAAACACAGCAAATTAAAAATCAAAAGTTCCCTTTTTCCGATCAACAATGTATTAAAGACTATTTTGCGAGTTTAATTACGGACGACGCTGAATAACGAAGAAAGATCCTGTAGCAATGGCAAGCCTTCGACCAGTCTCATCTTCAACATCACATTCCATGACAAGCGTTTGGCGTCCCTTATGAACAAAACGACCACGTGCAATCAATTCTTTATTTGTAGTTGTAGCAATATACGATATATTCATGTTCGTAGTAACTACATTATAGCCCTCAGGCACAGAGCGCGAAGCAAGCCCTCCCATAGCGGCATCGGCAATCGTTGCAACAATACCTCCGTGTGGCACCTTTATCGTATTATGAATGACCGGTGTAATAGGGATACGGACCTCACTGACCTCAGGCTCAAATTTACCTACCATATGTAAAGTAGCATTAATATAACGACGGTGAATGCCTTGCTGTTTCTCCCGTAGGCCATTTAAAAGATGTAATAAAACTTCTTCATCTTCCTCGGTACTGTCTTGTAAAATCTCGGCCACTAACTGTTCAACCTGCTCCTTAGATGTTGTCATCATTTGGAAAACCTCTTTCATTAAAATTATCATTAATGTAAAATTACCATAAAATCTGTTATGATGGGAAAGAGATTGGGGGAATTAAAGATGATGATGACCTCTGACTGGGTAATCATTTTGGATGAGGCGGAAGCGCTTTGTGAGATGATTCTTTCCTCAGAACCTGCGATGGCGCTACAACAAGCGTATGAAGCTGTATATAGTGATGCACAAATTGTAGAGGCTATATATGCATTTAATCGCATGAAAGAGCAGTACGAAGATGTACAACGTTTCGGAAAATATCATCCGGACTATCATACAATTATGAAGTCGATTCGCCAACAGAAAAGGGCACTTGACTTAAATGAGAAAGTTTCAGCCTTGAAAATTGCTGAAAACGATTTTCAGGATTTACTGGATGAGATTAGCCTATTAATAGGAAAAACGGTCTCTGAAGCGGTAAAAGTTCCTGTTAGTAATCCATTCTTTGCATCTGGTTCATCTTGCGGAGGTGGATGTGGCTCGGGCGGTTCATGCTCTTGCTCAGCGTAAATAGGATTTGTATATAACATATCTCTTCTAGACTGTAGACAACTCGAAGGCAACTGAGTTAGTTTACAGTCTTTTTTATAATTAAATTCAAGGAGGAAGCATTAATGAAAACTTATCGAATTGCCGTAATACCTGGGGATGGAATAGGAAAAGAGGTTGTGCCAGCTGCAATAAAAGTTCTTGATCAGGCAGCTTTGTTAGATGGACGCTTTCAATTTGAATGGACAATTTTTCCATGGGGCTGTGAATACTATTTAGAGACAGGAAAAATGATGCCTGATAATGGCATAGAGCTGTTAAAACAGTATGACCAAATATTTTTAGGTGCAGTTGGTATGCCTAACTTGGTTCCGGATCATGTATCATTATGGGGCCTTCTCATTAAAATTCGACGTGAGCTACAGCAATCTATTAATGTACGACCTGCAAAGCTACTTCAAGGGTTACCATCACCTTTACGACAACCAAATGATTTCGATTTTATTGTTGTAAGGGAAAATTCTGAAGGGGAGTATGCTGAAAGCGGAGGAAGAATACATAGTGGTCAAGAAGAGGTGGCAATCCAAAATGCTGTTTTTACAAGAAAGGGTACAGAACGGGCGATGCGCTATGCATTTGAATTAGCCAAAATACGTAATGGCCATGTGACAAGTGCTACAAAATCAAATGGGATTACATATAGCATGCCTTTTTGGGATGAAGTGTTTACTCAAGTAGGAAAAGAATATGAAGAGGTAGGTCAAGCATCTAATCATATTGATGCACTAGCGGCATTTTTAGTGATGAAGCCAGAAAATTTTGATGTTATCGTAGCATCGAATTTATTTGGGGATATTTTGACAGATCTAGGCGGTGCCATTATGGGAAGCATTGGTATTGCACCTGCAGCAAATTTAAACATTGAAGGGCTATATCCATCAATGTTTGAACCTGTCCATGGTTCTGCACCAGATATAGCTGGTCAAGGAATTGCCAATCCTATTGGACAAATTTGGACAGGTAAGATGATGCTCGATTTTCTTGGTTATCAAGATGTGGGAACAAGGATATTGAATGCTATAGAGCAAACATTAGCGCAGGGTATAAAAACGCCTGATTTGGGTGGAGCTGCCACACTACAAGAAGTAACTGATGCAATCATAGATTATTTAACTTAAGTATTACTGTAATGGGAAGTAATAATGGATCTAACATTTACATGAAAGGGAAGCACATCAGTTCAGTGTGCTTCCCTTTCATTCCTAGTCTTATTTAGACTCTTGAACTTGTAATAACTCAACTGCAATATCCGGACGATCTGTAATAATGCCCTTTGCTCCATTATTGAGTAATTTTTTCATCGTATCTAGGTCATTGATTGTCCAATAGTGGACAGGAATATTGAGGTTGTTTAAAAACTGAATAAATTTAGGAGAATCTAATGCAATAACCCCTGACTTTGGAGGAATTTGAAAAACATCCACTTTAGGGTGATATAAATGTCCAAACTGACTTGAGAAAGAAGCAAATGCTTTTCTGACATCTGATTCACCTGCACCAAGTGCTACTTGATTTTGAGCATATAAATTAAAACGATCTATTTGCTCACCATAAAAGCTTGTCACAACAACACGATGTTCAGCTTGAAGTTCTTCAATTAAGCGCCAAAGTTTAGAAGGCATCAGACTCCCTTCGTACGTATCAGGAGCATCTTTGATATCAATGTTGATTAACATATTTGGATAGGCTTCAAGCAACTCTCGTAAAGTTACGACTTTTAATTTATCCTCTCGATATGGGAAATTTCCCTCTAAATCTTCAAATTGGTAGCCGTGGTTCAAGGCATTGATTTCTGCCAACGTCATATCTGCAATGAGACCATAGCCATCCGTTGTACGTTCAACTGTCTCGTCATGGAAAACAATAATTTCCTCATCTTTTGTTAGGCGAATGTCGATTTCAAAGCCATCGACACCTAGCTGTGCAGCTTTTTCAAATGCAACCATTGTATGTTCTGGTGCTAAAAGAGCTCCGCCACGATGTGCAAGAATTATGGGGCGTTCGAATTGTAATGCTTGTTTACCTTCGCGTTGCTGTGGTTTTGAAATAGCTTTACTGCCTGCCCAAGCTGCTGCACTTGCTGCTGCAATTGCAAGCGCAATTTTTGTTTTCTTACCCATATTCGTCCTCCTTAACAATTATCCTCATATAAAAAGTAGTAGTGAATTCATTGTTTAATCAATAGTAGTAAGTACAGGACCTACTATTAAAATTAGTTATATAAGTGAATGATGATTTTTTATGCCGATTTTTGCCATCCTATTTGAAAAACAATCATTATGGAGGTGCAAATGTCTTGTAAAGGGTTCATTTGAGGCATGATCATCTTTCAGCATTCTTCTGTTCCTGTAATGATGCTACAATTGAATTTAATTAAAACAACTGATTCATCTTCACGATGTTCAACGTCGTATGCTTTTCCATTATAACGGAAAATTGAGCGTTCTGTCAGCTAAACTCTGTTGCTATCATTTTCTGGTCTATGGTATTCTTTTATGTAAGAAATGAGGGAATCCACTATGAACGAACGACAAGGGCTAATCGTTTACGTCCATCAATTAAAACATGCGAAGTCACTTCGGAAATATGGTCATGTTCTTTATATTTCTAGAAGGCAAAAATACGTAGTGCTTTACTGCGATCGTGAGGATATTGACATGATGACAACAAAACTACAACGCCTTCCATTTGTGAAAGACGTTGTGGCGTCTTATCGTCCTTTTGTAAAAACTGAATATGAAAATGCAAAACCAGATAAAGCAAAGGAATATGACTACAAAGTAGGTCTATAAACTTATGTTAATGCAGGTATATAGTTATTTAGTCTTAATATACCTATTAAGTATTGATAAAATAGTTTTGATTCCGAAAATATAGATGAGTGCTTTATTTCTACAACTACTGCTTTTCGACCGAGTTGTTCTATTTGTGCTTCAAACATTTTTTGTCGCTGTGTTGGCTGTTCTTCATTGTATGGGATGCCTTCTCGACAAATATAAATAGGCATGAACTTACTTTCGCCGACTGGTTTAAGGGCGACAGCTAAAGAAATCACCTTCTTGTCTTCTTTTGTAGATGTTAGTAAAAAGGCTTGATGAAAACGTTCCTGGTTGGTTTTAATAATTTCGAGTAGCTCGTAAACATCACCATAGCCTTCACCTAATTCTATAAATTGTTGTGGCATAATAATTGCACATCCTTTCCATTATTCATAGTATCATGCTGCGGGAGGTCAAGCACATGAAATTTGCATTAAGCTTTTTTTCTATTTTAGCACTAATCATTACAGGAACGGTATTTTTCCAATACCATGCTTATTCATCTGATTTAGAAACAGGCATAGGGGATTTTCATTATTCTCAGGAAATAGAAATTGTCTATCGCGAAAATAGCTTAGATATTCGTCAACATTTTAAAAACCTACCAAATCAAAAGGTGAAAATTAAATGGCCAGAAAAAGCAACAAACGCTAGTTGCTTTATTGAAAATGAAAAAAGCTGTGATCGTTTATCAGATGAAGTTTCTTACTTTGCAAAAGGGGAGACAAAATCACAATCTGTGTCATACATAATTCCAATTGAGGGTGGCTTAAAAAATAAGATGCTCCTTCAAAATGTTTTTGCTACACTAATAAATGGTGAAGCATCGTATTCAATTGTTTCAATTTCTACAGACAGTAAGGTGAAAGGACAATGGGTTACGGGTTTGCCCCTAGTAGGTCAACAACAACTTGTACTTGTCAATTACACAATGTTTAGAGGAAACGGTACTGTTCAAGATTTATATTGGCAAGCCGGGGAGCTTAAAGCGCAAGAACAGACACCGGTGTTATCAATTTATGCCCAGCAAGAAGTCCCTAATGATTTTCTAAAGTCATTAAAAAATTTACAGCTTCTAAGTGATGAGCATATTGCAATTATTCAAGAAAAAAGTCCAGTAGCAGTTCATGACGAAAGATTGTTATTTTTACCAACACTTACTGCACAAGCTGTAGAGCAAGAAGTAATTTTATCACAAATCAAATCACAATATAATTTTGTAGATTCCCCAGAATGGTTGCCTGAGGTTGTGGCATCCTATTTAATAAGCGATCCAATTGGTGGAGAAAAAACAAAGAAAATCATCAAGACATTAAATGATTACATGACGGATGCTCAACAACAAGCTTGGCAGGAAACATTGAAAAAGCTTGGAGATGAATCGATTTCACCAGATACAATGGACAAGTACTTATCACAGGTATTAGATGCCAAGACATCTTATTTTACATTAAATGCAGCTCAGCAAAATGGAACCTATCCACTTTTATTTGAGGATGCACGTGATGTCTATGTGGATGATACATTGAAGGAAGATGTTCATGTTATTCTCTATGAGGGACAGGTATTGTATACGGCAGATACATTATTGCCTTACCTCGGCTACTCAGCTGCGGAAGGAAAGAATGGCTATTATGTAAATAGTGAGCATCGTACATTCCGTTTCCCTAAAGAGCCTGGATTTTATGTATTCAACCAGCGTAGGTATTCGACTATCTCTGAACCAATCATTAAGATTGCTGATCATTATTATGTAGAAGAAGCTTGGTTACAGCGATTATTCCTAGTTGAACTACAAAAAAAGGATGAGCGTATTCAAGTATTAAAACAAGAGCAACAATAACTTTTGCAGCGGAGGGCCAACCTTTCGCTGCAAAATACTTTATATAGACGAAAGTACGGTGAGATGCTGATATGAGAGTTGTAGCAGGAGAGCGCAAAGGAATGCCGCTTAAAGCAATAGCAGGAAATACGACAAGGCCTACAACTGACAAAGTAAAGGAGTCCATTTTTAATATAATTGGGCCATTTTTTGATGGAGGTTTAGCGTTAGATCTGTTTGCTGGAAGCGGTGGCTTGGGGATTGAATCATTAAGTAGAGGAGCAGAACGTGCTATTTTTATTGAGAAAGATCCTAAAGCATTCCAGGTGCTACAAGAAAATATAAAAAAATGCCGTTATGAAGAATATACAGAGCTTTTTCGTATAGATGCAAAGCGCGCTGTGAAAGCGCTATTAAAGCGTGATATTACATTTAAACTCGTTTTTTTAGATCCACCTTACCATCAGCAGGAATATTATGACCTCGTACAGATTTTGGTCGATAACCGTAAAATACAACAAGATGGTATTATTTTATGTGAACATGCAAAAGAGATAGGATTACCTCAAAATTTTGGGGAGTTTGTTTTAACAAGACAAGAAACCTATGGCGGAACAATTATTTCTGTTTATCGCTGTACAGAGGAAGAGGGAGAATAAGTTGTCTGAAAAAATTGCTGTAGTTCCTGGAAGTTTTGACCCTGTAACATTTGGCCATTTAGATATAATTAAACGTGCGGCTGATGTGTTTGATATCGTATATGTAGCAGTATTAAACAATTCAGCAAAGAATCCTTTGTTTTCTGTAGAGGAACGTATGGCTTTGATGGCTGAAGTGACAAAAACCTTACCTAATGTTCGTATAGAGAGTTCTTCAGGCTTATTGATTGATTATGCTAAGGAAAAAAAGGCGAAGGCAATTGTTCGTGGCTTACGAGCAGTTTCAGATTTTGAATATGAGATGCAAATTACATCTATGAACCGTTTCCTTGATGAAACAATCGAAACTTTTTTCATCATGACGAAAAATCAATATTCATTCCTAAGTTCTAGTATAGTAAAAGAGGTTGCGAAATACGGTAGTGATGTTAACGAGCTAGTCCCTACATGTGTCGTAAAGGCTTTAAAAGAAAAATATGGTTTTACACAATAAGGATGCAGAGGATGTCAAAAGAACGATGACATCCTCTTTTTTGATATTTAGACCGATTGTTATTTTAGAAAAAATAGAGCATAAATAGTTGGTACAATGATTATGCTAAGGAGGCGGAATTTAATATAAGGTCGTACAGAAAGTTTTGCAGATTTGGCGATAACAAAAATTTGTAAGTGAATACTTATACTTTGCATCGTTAACAAAATCACAACAAGTAAATGGATATAGGGGAGATCTGGAAATGCTGTAACTGTCATTTTAAGACCGTTCGTTACCTCCAGAACAGCTGCTATGGAAAGCTCAATCGTATAGGGAAGCTTTGGTATCAGCTGATCTAAGCCCTGTTGTACAATGGTTTGAATCGTTGTGAAAAAGATGATGGTTGTACCAACTAGTAGAATGGTTGGGGCTGTTTCTTTAATACTTTCCGAAAATGGAGCACTATAGAGTGGTGTGTTGTGTACGGAGATATTAGGTGAATCAGTTTTGCGAAAGAAAAAGTAGCCAGTTACTAGGCAACAAATATTAAACGTATGTAGTAAACATAAAAACAACCATCCAAACGTATTACTGTGTAGTAAATCAAGGCTTACAAAACCTAATACAAAAAGTGGACTAGGTGCATGACAAACAGCTAGCAAGAAATTTGCCTCTTTAGGGTGTAATTGACCACTATTTTTCAAATAAACAATAGTGGTTGCGCCAGTTGGATAGCCTCCAAGAGCACTAATAATATAGGCTTGTACGTATAAAGAAGCCCTTTTTGTTTTGGTACGCATAGGGGCTGTTAAACGCAGAAGCCATTGTGTTAACACAAGATACGGCAATAAGTACGGAAAAAGTGCTTCCATGAAAAGATTTAAGCCTAAATCAGTACCACTGTGAGCGGTTTGTGGGAATAACAAGAGTAAGAGAATTAGAATTACGCAGAGCACTATTTGAATTGTAGCAAACATGTTATCATCTCGTTTCAACTTTTTGTCATTCACATAGGCAAATGCTAAAATCAATATATGTGAGAAAGGCAAAAACATGAACGTATGGTTTTACAAGCGTCCTAGGAGGTGTTTTCAAGTGAAGAAAAAAATTAGTATTTATGCAGTGTTGATAGTCGTGATTTGTTTTATGATGTTATACCGACTAGACGCGTATATTATGAAACCTGGAAGTGCCTATGATGTCAGTAAATTTGTTACTGTGGATAGTAAAGAGGCAGATAGTGAGGGGTCTTTAAGTTTAATGACAGTTGCTATGCAGCAAGCCACACCATTTTCGTATTTGTGGGCGAAAGTTCAAAAATATCAAAAGCTAATGGATATTGAACAAGTACGAAATCCTTTAGAGGATGATGAGGAATATAATATTCGACAGTTAAAGTTAATGTCTGATTCACAATTTAATGCCAAATATGTAGCCTTCCAAAGAGCAGGGCTAGAGACAAAGGTTCTTTTTAATGGTGTATTCATATTAAACGTTTTAGACGGAGGAGCTTCGGACGGTATTTTAAAAGCTGGTGATGAAATTGTCGAGGTTGATGGACAAAGAATAACTAGCCAGCAAATGCTTGTGGATCTATTAAAACCTAAGCAGCTTGGCGATAAGGTAACCATTCAATTTATACGTAATGAAGAACAACACCAGGAGACTATTACACTACAGGAAATTCCTAACGCCCAAGAACATAGAGCGGGTTTAGGTATTTCTTATACTGAAAGCAAATCGATTGAAACTAATCCGAAAGTGACGATGAAAACAGAGGATATAGGGGGACCTTCTGCTGGACTGATGTTTACACTTGAAATATTAGACCAATTACTTGATGAAGATTTAACAAAAGGCTATGCAATTGCTGGAACAGGTGAAATGCTAATAGATGGATCTGTTGGAAGAATTGGTGGAATAGACTATAAGGTTATTGCCGCTGATCGTGACGGCATGGAAATCTTTTTTGCACCAGATGATGAAATCTCTCAAGAAATGAAATCGAAGTATCCAGAGCTAGAATCGAATTATGCAACGGCTGTCAAAACGGCCAAAGAGATTAAAACAAAAATGAAAATCGTTCCAGTGAAGAGCGTTGACGATGCTATCAATTATTTAAAGCAACTTCAACCAAAATAATATAAAGGGATGCTAAAAGGACTTTAGCATCCCTTTTGATGTCTTTAGCAACGAATAGGTGGTGTTTGATAATCCTTCGGCAGCGTAAAATCCTTTGTTCCTTGCTCGATACTTAAATTATAAAGCTCTGCTGCATGTATATCGATAGCTAACATCGCATCATTTGTAGCTGCAACTCGACTGATTAAGGGTAATTCTATATTCTTTTTTTGCTGACCTAAATAAGCTTGTCCTGTCGAACTCATACCCAATAGCCGAATAAAAGAGGGCGCGTTAAAACTTTGAAGCTGCTTTTTGGTAAACCCTGTATAGATATGTGTTATCATCCGTTGAAGGCGGGTCCAAGTATAACGCTTAGATTTTATTTTTTCCATAAAGCTATAAAATGTAGAGCTGCTTTTGGCTGCCTTTACAATTGCGTTTTCTATGCCCTCTGTTACTTCTGCATAACGAGTAAGTTCTGAAGGGGTATGTCTTATAATGGTGAACTGTAATAACGGCCAAAATGTTTCCCAGCTTGCAAATTGGTTATACTTTGTATGCCAGTCTGTTAAATAATCAAAAGTAGCTGTAGGAACAACATTTTGTACACTTTGTAAAGAATTTGTAGAGGCAAGGGCTTTACGTATGCCAGTGGCACTGGCGATCGATGCGTCTTTCTTTAATGCATCATGATATCCTGCTGCAACGCGAGGAATTGTTAATGGTTTAATGTTGCTGTTAAGTGCCCTTGCTGCTTCAAGATAATGAAAGCCCAATATATTATTTGGTTGTGCAAGATCGATGTATGGAGCAGGATACATCTGAGAAAGCTGTTCATAGGCGTAATGTAGGCTTTTTGGGTAGCTGGCACCTGTTTTAAGGCTGTCTTTAATGAACAGGTCATATTTTGCACGGTGGCTGTCAATCAGCTCGAAAGTGTTTAGAAAGGGCTGTATAGAGCCGTCTTCACTTCCAAAGGCAAAAGAGTTGCAACCAACAGCACTTAATAAGGAAATGGCACCTTTTGCGAAATCTGTAGCAGGTGCTGTACTATAGACATAAGGCAGTTCAATAACAATATCTACACCGCCAGAAAGCGCCATTTTAGTACGTGTCCATTTATCTACCATGGCAGGTTCTCCACGTTGTAAAAATGTGCCGCTCATAACAGCGATTACGAGATCTGCCTGTGCTGCTTTTTTAGCCTGTTCTAAATGATAAGCATGTCCGTTGTGAAAAGGATTATATTCAACAACAATTCCAACTGCTTGCATGCTTCTCCCCCTTATAATTTGTGTCTTTATTTTAAACTGTTAGGAGTAAATACACTTCTCATAGTATATAATTATAGGTGGGTTTTAAAGTGGTGACAAGAAATTATCTTGA
>NZ_DJAU01000003.1:0-20799 GCF_002429725.1 Lysinibacillus sp. UBA5994
AAGTTAAATAATACAAGCCAATCGTGCTAGTGTCAAGTAGGTTTGAAAAAATATTTAAAGATATTTCAGGACATTTAACTATAGAAGAATATTTTAGCGGATTTTTTGTTCTTACGTAGAAATATATCCTAGAGAAGAGTTGAATCAAACCATTAATAGTACATAAAATCCCTTCAAATTAGGCTTTAAGATGAATAGTAAATAATTATTATATTGATTCAATAATTGAATTTTCCAATATTTATATTGATCAAAAGCCTCTTACTATAGAAATTGTTGCCAATTCTCGTATTTATGAATAGCTATTAGTCGAAATATTTATATTTTTTTCTGTCAACGTCAGACAATCTTTCCACACATAATTTTTTATAATAACCAAAAGTGCGGAAAGGGGATAGTTAAATGACAAGTATTGAATGGTATAATACAACGAATGTAGATGACCAAAAAATAGGTTTGAAAAAGAAGCAGATCCTAATAGGCTCTCTCTTTTTTTTAACCGCCTTTTTCTTGGCTCAATCTGTTGTATTTGAAGCGGCTGTACCGTTCTCAGTTCCTTTTTGGGCCATTATTCGAACAAAATATAGGGAGTATGCTAAATTCGTATTATTTGGGAGTTTAGCGGGTTGCTTTTTCCTAGGCTTTGGACAAGTCCTAATTCTCGCTTTACAAATTATCCTGTATGAATGTATTATGCGTTTTCGTTACTGGCAACTGCCCCAAAGTATTGCGGTGTCTTTAGCTGTATTACTAGTACAAATAATGTGGCAAGGGGTGATGTATCAAGGCTTACCACCAGTGCTTGTACAATTTTATGTGGGCTGTGAAGCAGCTTTAGCTCTTATTATGACATTGTTTATGCAAGTATTATTTGTTAATTCGTATGAATGGTTTACGACGCATTGGACATATGAAAAGCTAGGTTCAGGATTAGTCGTCTTTGCAGCCATGCTTACTGGAATGCAAACGGTTGTAATAAGCTATTTTTCACTCCCTATTTTTTTACTGCAGCTCTTTATCTGTTTTGGCGCATTGGTTGGAAGTGTGCCCTTAGCAACTGTCATTGGAGCAGTGTTAGGAACGCTTATAGGTGTGGCCAAGCTTTCGTTTACCGGTATGCTTTCGGTGGCTACCTTAACTGGATTATGTGCGGGTATGGGAGCGAAAGGTGGTAGATTTGGCGTTGCTATTGGTAGTATTTTACCTAGTGTATTTTTTTTATTTTATGACGCCACATTGCCCTTGGATAGTGTTTATTTCACCTCAATTGCCATTGGTAGTATTTTATTTCTAACCATTCCAAAGAAATATTCAGATAAGGTAAGGGACAAGCTCTTTCCACAACGAGAAGAGGTTTTACTAGCCCGACAGAATTGGTTAACAGAACATGTAACGTATAAATTAGAGCACTTTCAGCATTTTGTGCAATTCATGAAGGAACTTGTGTTTGATCGCTTTATGACAGCACCAGTTGAAGCGGCAAAGGAAGTAGCACCAATGAATACTTGTTTAAGTTGTTTCCGTTATGATCATTGCTGGGGTGCGCAAAATAATGGTATGGACAAGCTGATGACAGATTGGTTTCATATGAAAGGAGTAGGCAAGGAATCAGCTATTCATCGTGTTGAAGAACAAATACGCTATAAATGTGTGAAATCCACGAAAATCTTTGAGGAATTAGATACAGAACTTTATAGAGAACGAATTAACGGGCAATATTTCCATGGTAAAAAAATGATTGCCCTTCAACTGCGAGATATGAGCAATCATTTAAATCAGTTAATTGCTGAGATGAAGGAAGATACAATTTCTTTTGTAAGTGTTGAGAAGGACATTGTTGAGCGCTTAAAGGAAGCCAATATTGAATGTTTTCAACTTGATGTCTTAAGTAATAAGCCTGGGGCAAGAAAGATTGTTTGTGCCTTAGCACCAGCACGTGTGAACTGGGAGAAAGATACGACATTAGCTGAACGTATGATTTTGCCGATTCTTTATGAAATTTTTGATGAACCTTTTGAAATTGAAAAAGTAGTAGCCTGCGAAATACCATTTCGTCATGTTCAAATTTGCTTTAGATCAGCTATTAGCTTTGAAGTAGAGTATGATATATATAGCATGTCTAAAGATGCAACACTATATTCCGGTGATTCTCATGCCCTTTTCCAATTGCATCCAGGATTATTTGCGATATTGCTGTCTGATGGTATGGGGCAAAGTAAAGAAGCACAACATGAAAGTAGAAAATTGATTCATTTAATGAGAGAGTGTCTAAATTACAATATGAATCCCGAAACTGCGATGCATACGCTCCATTATGTCATGGCATTAAAGCAGCAAGATGATATGTATGCAACCCTTGATTTTGCACTTGTCGATTTACAGCATGGAGATTTGTGGTCGTGGAAAGCGGGTGGAATGTCAACCTACATTTTGCGTGGAAAAGAGGTACTGAAAGTAGAAAGTAATGCAGCACCTGTAGGATTCTTATCTATTTCAGCAGTCGAAGCTGAAAAAAGAAAACTGAAGGCAGGTGATGTTATTTTAATGCATTCAGATGGACTGTTCTCAAGTGTAGCTGATTGGGATGAACAGGAGGAAACATTTTTAGCTTTCGCACAGCAGGTAGCAAGTACAAATAAAACGATTCAAGAAAAGCTAACAACCATTATGCAATCATTCCAAGGATATTTTGAAATAGAGGATGATTGTACAGTATTAATGTTAGAGGTGACACATGTTGTACCGACATGGGCTGTCTTTAGACCAGCTCAGTATTCAATGAGTAAATCATCTTAAACTAACAACGAAAAGGGGAGGAGAAGCGTTTGTCATTTGAATTAAAGGTCAAAACATTTATAGAAGAAGAGCAATTATTACAGCAAGGCGACCATCTTCTCATCGCCGTTTCGGGTGGGATAGACTCTATGGCTTTACTTCATTACTTTATTCAAACACAGGAGCATTGGAACATTCAGGTGGAAGCCGTACATGTTGATCATATGTTGAGAGGAGAAGCTTCTGCTGAGGATAGGGCTTTTGTTCAAAAATATTGTGACGCTAATGATGTTTACTTACATGCCAAGGAAATTCCAATACCTACAATATTGGCACAGGAAAATGGTAATACACAGTTAATATGTCGTAGGGAAAGGTATCAATTTTTCAAAGAAGTTCTGCAAAAAACAAATGCTAATAAGCTTGTAACTGCACATCATGCGGATGACCAACTGGAGTCAGTATTAATGGCCCTTACAAAAAATGCAACAATGAATAGCATGCAGGGCATACGTCCTCAAAGAATTTTTGGAGGAAAATCATTAATTCGTCCGTTTTTAACGGTTACAAAGTCTGAAATAGGGGAATATTTACTTAGAAAAGGTTTAGATTATCGAGAAGATGCTAGCAATTCTAAAGATACCTATGTACGTAATCGTTTTAGACATCATGTGGTGCCTTTATTGGAGGCAGAGAATCCGCGAGTGACTGAACAAGTGACCCATTTCACAAAGCAATTGCAAGAAGACGATACCTTTTTAATGACATTGGCCCAAGATGTATTTTCCCAAATCATCATAAGAAATAATGAAAATACATATCGCATGGAAATTGAGGCATTTCAATTGGTACCACTTGCTTTACAAAGGAGGCTCATTTTAATACTATTAAACTATCTTTACAAAGATTCAAATACGATACAAAGTTATGCCTTATTGACTTCAATTTTAAAGCTTTGTGATACAACAGCAGGGTATGCTGAAATTCACTTACCTGAAGATTTTCTAGCAGTTCGCCGTTATGGAAATTTAACGATTCAGAAAAAGGAGCCGTTAGAAGGCCTAGCTTCTCCTGAGAAACAGGTTATTTCGACTGCTAATGGCTGGACAACACTGACAAATGGTGAGCGCTTACGCGTAGTCAATTTGCATGATTTATCGTCTGAATTGCTGACGGATACTGCACAACTTTTTTATTTTAACGCTAGCAAACTCCACCTACCGTTTTATGTTCGGGCACGCAGGGATGGAGATAGAATGCTGTTAAAAGGAATGGATCAGCCAAAACGCTTATCTCGCCTTTTTATAGATGAAAAGATTCCTTTAAATGAGCGAAATAGCTGGCCGTTACTGATTTCTCAATCTGATGAGGTGGTAGCGGTAATTGGTGTGCGTATGGGAATATTTTTTTCAACCACTCCGCAACCAAACGATGATACAGTGCTCATCGTAGACTAAGGTCTTTGTAAAATATTTCACCGAAATAGGGTGAAGATTTTTTGATACATCACGAGGAGGAATCGATATGTTACAAAACGACATCGAAAAAATTATGATTACAGAAGAACAATTGCAAGAAAGAATTGCAGACTTAGGCGCGCAATTAACAGAGGAATACAAAGATGCATTTCCATTAGCTGTTGGCGTACTTAAAGGGGCAATGCCATTTATGACAGACCTAATGAAACGTTTCGATTCTTTCATCGAACTTGATTTTATGGATGTGTCTAGCTATGGTAATGCTACTGTGTCATCTGGTGAAGTGAAGATTTTAAAGGATTTGAATACAAGCGTTGAGGGACGTGACGTATTAATTATCGAGGACATTATTGATAGTGGTTTAACTTTAAGCTATCTAGTAGATTTATTTAAATATCGCAAAGCAAAGTCCATTAAAATTGTTACATTACTTGATAAACCATCAGGTCGAAAAGTAAATTTATCTGCTGACTATGTTGGTTTCGAAGTGCCAGATGGCTTTGTTGTTGGATATGGCTTAGATTACGCTGAAAAATATCGTAACTTACCTTATATTGGTATTTTAAAGCCTGAGGTATATTCTTTCTAAGAACAAAAGACCAGCTATAAAAAGTAAAGGTCTCCAGCGCAAGTCACGTATTTTTAGTTATGTTTAACATAATTCAAAATCTTGACACAATGTTTAGCTATATCGAGCCCGAGGAACAGGTACAATTACGCTGGGACATATAAAGATGGCCTAAAAACTGTTGTGATAACGGCAATAAGTGAACGAAACATTTTTTAAGTAGGGCTTTTCGTTGTATGATGAAATCATGATATGTTAAGATTTTACTTATAATTTTTCTGTTTGTAATGAGGAGGCTGGAGATGAATCGAATATTTCGATATACCATATTCTATCTACTGATTTTCCTAGTGATTATCGGTATTTTTGGTACTTTCAATGGTGGAAATTCACCAACGAAAGAATTAACTTATCATGAGTTTCAAGAAGCTCTAGATAAGAAAGAAATAACAAGTGCTACAATTCAACCTGATAAATCAGTTTACGTCGTTGAAGGAACACTGAAGGGGTATGAAAAAGGGGAAAGTTTTACTACAAACATCCCTCGTGAAAACCAATCTTTAATGGACCGCATCGATGAGGCTGCTAAGGATAAAAATAGTAATATTAGTTTTTTAGCAGCACCAGAAACAAGTGGATGGATTCAATTCTTTACAGGAATTATTCCTTTCATTATCATCATTTTCTTATTCTTCTTCCTAATGAGTCAATCTCAGGGTGGCGGTAATAAAGTGATGAGCTTTGGTAAAAGTAAAGCTAAACTGTATGATGATCAAAAGAAAAAAGTGCGTTTTACAGATGTAGCAGGTGCTGATGAAGAGAAAGCAGAACTTGTTGAAGTGGTAGAATTCTTAAAAGACCACCGCAAATTCACTGAAATTGGTGCCCGTATTCCAAAGGGTATCTTACTTGTAGGTCCTCCAGGTACAGGTAAAACATTACTTGCACGAGCAGTAGCTGGTGAAGCAGGTGTTCCATTCTTCTCTATCTCAGGTTCTGACTTCGTAGAAATGTTTGTCGGTGTTGGTGCTTCTCGTGTCCGAGATCTATTTGAAAATGCTAAGAAAAATGCTCCATGTATCATCTTTATCGATGAGATTGATGCAGTAGGTCGTCAACGTGGTGCTGGTCTCGGTGGAGGCCATGATGAGCGTGAACAAACATTAAACCAGTTATTAGTTGAAATGGATGGTTTTGGTGCCAATGAAGGGATTATTATCATTGCCGCAACAAACCGCCCGGATATTTTAGATAAAGCATTATTACGTCCAGGTCGTTTTGACCGTCAAATTACAGTAGGACATCCTGATGTAAAAGGACGTGAGGCAATTCTTAAAGTACATGCACGTAATAAGCCTTTAGCAGATACAGTTGATTTAGCAGCTGTTGCTCAACGTACGCCAGGTTTCTCAGGTGCGGATTTAGAAAATCTACTAAACGAAGCAGCGCTTGTAGCGGCTCGAAAAAGTAAGCGCACTATAAATATGGCAGATATTGATGAAGCATCAGACCGAGTAATCGCTGGTCCTGCAAAAGCCAGTCGCGTATATTCTGCGAAAGAGAAGAAACTGGTATCCTTCCATGAAGCCGGCCACGTAGTCGTTGGTCTTGAGCTAGATGAGGCTGATACAGTACACAAAGTAACAATTGTTCCTCGTGGGCAAGCGGGTGGATATGCGATTATGTTACCGAAGGAAGAGCGCTTCTTTACGACAAAGCAAGAGCTTTTAGATCGTATTGCAGGTCTTCTGGGTGGTCGTGTAGCTGAAGAAATTGTTCTTGGTGAAGTTTCTACTGGAGCACATAACGATTTCCAAAAGGTTACAAGCATTGCCCGTGCTATGGTTACTGAATACGGAATGAGTGAGAATCTTGGAGCTATGCAATTTGGTTCAAGTCAAGGTGGTAATGTATTCCTTGGCCGCGACTTTAATTCTGACCAGAACTATTCTGATTCAATAGCCTATGAAATTGATAAAGAAATGCAAAAAATAATTGATACACAATATGAGCGTACTAAGCGTATCCTTACGGAAAAACGTCACCTGCTTGATTTAATTGCCAATACACTAATGGAAAAAGAAACATTAAATGCACAAGAAATTGAGCATTTACGTGATCATGGTGTGTTACCGGAACCAGAGGCTGCAGAAAAAATTGAGGAGAACACTCCAAAGATTGAAGCAAAGCCTACATTAGATACTATTGGCGAACCAGTTGTTGAAAAAGAGCTACTAAGTAAAGAGTCAAATCCAACAACTTTGGATTTAGCAAAAGAACGTAAAGAACCGAATGATGCACCTAAGGGTATCGATGAAAAACGTGATTAAAAATAGGGAAGACTGTTTACTAGTTCAGTAAGCAGTCTTTTTCTTTGCCTTTTCTTACTAATAAGCATTAGGATAGAGTAGTAAAAAAGACAAGCTGCATGCAACTCTGCCATTTAGAGAGGATGTTAGCCAAAAAAGATAGGAGTGTATATGCGTGGGAAATGTTGTGTTGAATAATGGTCTTAAAATGCCTTTGGTTGGTTATGGTGTCTTTCGAGTACCCGAAGGAGATGACCTAGCTGAAGCAGTCAAAACAGCTATAGCAAAAGGCTATCGTAGTATTGATACAGCACAAGTATATCGAAACGAAGAAAGTGTTGGACGAGGAATACGAGCAGCCATTGAAGAAGGCTTGGTAACTCGTGAAGAATTATTTATCACATCAAAAGTTTGGAACGATGGACTTTCCTATGAAGAAACACTTGCGGCATATGACAGCAGTCTAGAAAAAATAGGATTAGACTATTTAGATTTATATTTAGTACATTGGCCTGGAATAGACCAAAATTATATTGAAGTTTATAAAGCACTAGAAAAGATTTATCAAGATGGTCGAGTACGTTCAATTGGTGTTAGTAATTTCCATGTACACCATTTGGAAAGCCTTTTGAAGGAAACGACTGTCGTCCCTGTTATAAATCAAATTGAATTCCATCCGCATTTAATACAGGAGGAAGTACGTGCCTACTGTAAGGATAAGGGCATACAGGTAGAGGCATGGTCTCCGTTGATGAATGGTTCTCTACTGGAAGAGGCATTGATTCAAGAGCTAGCATCTAAATATGGCAAAACGCCTGCACAGATTGTATTACGCTATGATGTGCAACATGATGTTGTCACGATTCCAAAAACGATGACACCTGCACGTATGACTGAAAACTTAGCTGTTTTTGATTTTACGTTAACTGAGCAAGAAATGACACAGTTAGATGCTATGAACGATGGACTACGTTGTGGTCCAGATCCAGAAAAATTTAATTTCAAATGATTGTAAGTGAGGCTACCATATTTAGGGGGCCTCTTTTTAAAGAAGGATGATAACATGTATAGGTATTTATCTCCACCTGTAGTAGAAGGTGATGTACCTAAGACTATCCCTACAGTACAAACAACATCTGCTGAATCAAGATAAAAAGTATGGTATCATTTTCTAAAGTGTTTTATCCTCATTCCAGTTAGAGAAAATATTGTAATATGGGGATTGTGAAAGTTACAATGACGACATGGGAGGTGTCATTCTTGATTTTAGTTTTAGATGCAGGGAATTCCAATATTGTATTAGGTGTCTATGATGACAACGATCAATTAGCCTTCCATTGGCGTATGGTGACGGATCTTCATAAAACAGAAGATGAATATGCCATGCAAGTTCTTTCATTTTTTAATCATGCAGGCATTTCATTTGAACAAATAACAGGCATTATTATATCCTCAGTTGTGCCACCAATTATGTTTTCACTAGAGGCGATGTGCCAGAAGTATTTTCGAAAAAAGCCATTGATAGTAGGGCCAGGTGTGAAAACAGGTTTAAATATTAAATACGAAAATCCTCGTGAGGTTGGGTCTGATCGCATAGTGAATGCCATAGCAGCTCTAGATTTATATAAGGCCCCTTGTATCATAGTTGATTTTGGGACAGCAACAACCTATTGTTATTTGAACGAAAAGGGCGATTACATGGGTGGAGCTATTGCGCCAGGCATCACTATTTCTACAGAGGCTCTTTATACACAGGCTGCAAGATTGCCGCGTATTGAAATCGTTCGACCTACACATATCGTGGGGAAAACGACCGTTTCTGCCATGCAGGCGGGAATTTTTTATGGCTTTGTCGGGCAAGTTGAGGGCATTGTTAATCGTATAAAAGCACAAAGTAAAGAGGAGCCATTAGTAATTGCTACAGGTGGATTAGCAAATCTAATTGCAGGGGAGACACAAATTATAGATGTTGTAGATCCATTTTTAACGTTAAAGGGTTTATATAAGCTCTATAAACGTAACCAATAGGAAATGAGGGACATTCCATTTATGAGTGATTATTTAGTAAGAGGTTTAGGATTTAATGGACAAGTTCGTGTGTTTGCAGCACGTACAACAGCCACAGTAGGAGAAGTGCAACGCCGTCACGATACATGGCCAGTTGTATCAGCAGCTTTAGGTCGTTCAATGACAGCGGCAGTTATGATGGGAGCCATGCTAAAAGGTGAAGAGAAAATTACTATTAAAATTGAAGGCAACGGTCCAATTGGCCCAATGGTAATTGATAGTAATGCACATGGAGAAGTGCGTGGATTTGTGACAAACCCTCATGTACACTTTGATTTAAACGAGCAAGGTAAGCTAGATGTTCGAGCAGGTGTTGGAACAGAAGGTGCTCTTACAATTGTTAAAGACCTTGGTTTAAGAGATATGTTTTCAGGACAAACACCAATTGTTTCAGGCGAAATTGCTGAAGATTTTACTTATTATTTTGCTACATCTGAGCAAGTACCATCATCTGTAGGTTTAGGCGTATTAGTTAATCCAGACAACACTATTCTTGCAGCTGGCGGATTTATACTTCAATTAATGCCAGGCTGTGAGGAAGAAACGATAACTGAAATTGAGCAACACCTTGCTACAATAGAGCCTGTTTCCAAAATGATTGAAAAAGGCTTTACACCAGAGCAAATTTTAGAAGCTGTATTAGGAAATGGCCATCTACAAATTTTAGATTCCATGCCAGTTGAATTTAAATGTCAATGTTCAAAAGAGCGGTTTGGTGCGGCAATTTTAGGTCTAGGAACAGCAGAGATTAGAGAAATGATTGATGAGGACGGCGGTGCAGAGGCACAATGTCACTTCTGCTTAGAGACATATAGCTTTTCTAAAGATGAGCTAGAAGGGTTTATCGATGAGCTCAACGCGTAATCGGCGACCTTCAACCAATGTAACACCAAACCAAACTCCTTTATTGCAACGTCGTTTAAAGACAAAGCCTGCTTTAGCTGTCATAGCCGTTTTGTTATTAGGAAATGTATTATGGTTCATTAGTTGGTTGATCCCTAACAAAGGTCAGGAAATTGGTAGCGACGAACAAGTCGCTGCCATTGACGGGGATGTTATCACACGCCAAGAGTGGATGATTGCTATGGAAGAACGATATGGTAAAGAAACACTCCAAAATTTAGTAAATGAAACGGTAATGGAAAAGGCCGCAAGAACATATAAAATTAAAGTTACTGATAAAGAAATTGATCTTGAATTAGCGTTAATGCGATCTGCTCAAGATAAGTATGATACAGCCATGCAAAATCTTTCGGCAGAGCAACTACGCCAAAAGATTCGATCACAGCTTATATTGGATAAGGTACTCACTAAAGATGTAGTGATAGAGGAAGAAAACGTTGAAAAGTATTATGAGGAAAATCAAGGCTTATATAATACAAAAACAAGCTATCGTACGAATTTTATTGAGGTCGATTCAAAAAAAGCTGCTGATGAGGCACTGGGTGAATTAAAAAATGGCTCTGATTTTACAGTGCTGGCACGAGAAATATCTGTTGATAGTGCTTCAGCGAGTTTAGGAGGGGATATTGGTTTCCTTACAGAAAATCAGGAAAATGTAGACCCTGCAATTATTAATACTGTAAAATCACTAAAGGCAGATGAGGTAAGTAAAGCCTTTAAGTTAGATAATGGTCATTATGGCATTGTTCAAGTACAAGAGATATTAGAAGGACAATCCTTTACATATGACGATGTGAAAGAACATATTGAGCGAGAATTAGCTTTAGAGCAATTACCGCAATCTGTTACGCCGGAAGCATTTTGGTCGGAATTTAATGCTACTTGGTATTATGGAGAGACTAAAAAAGAAAAATAATACATGAAGAGAGTCTGCAGGTTTTGCGGGGTAAAATGAGTCTGATCAAACTTACAGGCATTCGTAGTGAATTACCCAATAAATGCAGGTTCTTTTTCTTTAGTGAGGATAAGATTTTTCCTTTTCATAGCAATGATAAATATTCTGAAAATATTAGTTTTATTTATTGACAATCGAATGGAAAAATTGATAAAATACAAAATAAGTAAAACCTATAAAAATAGTAGGGATTGGGAGTGGATTAGTAAATGAGTAGATTAGCAAACTCGGTAGCTGAATTAGTTGGTAAAACACCAATTGTAAAATTAAATCATGCAACAAGTGAAAATGAAGGTACTGTGTATGTAAAATTAGAATATTTTAATCCGGGAAGCTCGGTGAAAGACCGTCTAGCTTTAGCTATGATTGAAGCTGCGGAAAAAGACGGGACATTAAAACCTGGTGGTACGATTATTGAGCCGACATCTGGTAATACAGGTATTGGTCTTGCAATGATTGCAGCTGCTAAAGGTTATAAAGCCATTCTAGTTATGCCAGAAACTATGAGCTTAGAGCGTCGTAATTTATTACGTGCTTATGGTGCAGAGCTTGTATTAACACCTGGTCCAGCAGGTATGAAAGGTGCAATTGCTAAAGCAGAAGAACTATCTGAAGAACATGGCTACTTCCTACCACAACAATTTACAAATCCTGCGAACGCGGTAATTCACCGTTTAACAACAGGCCCAGAAATTGTAGAAGCATTTGATGGCCTGGCACTCGATGCTTTTGTAGCTGGTGTCGGCACTGGTGGTACAATTACTGGTGCTGGTGCGGTCTTAAAAGAAAAGTATCCAAACATTGAAATCATTGCAGTTGAACCAAAGGATTCACCAGTTCTTTCTGGTGGTCAACCAGGGCCTCATAAAATTCAAGGAATTGGCGCTGGATTTGTACCAGCAGTTTTAGATACAGAAGTCTATTCTTCAGTATTCCCTGTTGAGAATGAGGTTGCTTTTGAAGTAGCACGTAAAGTAGCACGTGAAGAAGGAATCCTATGTGGTATTTCATCTGGTGCTGCAATCTATGCTGCAATTGAAGCGGCAAAACGTTTAGGTAAGGGTTCGAATGTCCTTGCTATTGTACCTTCTAATGGTGAACGTTATCTATCAACACCTTTATATCAATTTGAAGACTAATTCAATTTTTTTATGTAAGGGCTCCTTTATAAAGGGGCCCTTTTTTAGTGTGAAAACTAGGGCACTATGAAAATTATAAAAACATTCGCTTCTATGTAATAATCAAGTTAAGATGGAATCACATCATATGTTTAAAGGGGAAAAATAACTTGAAAACAATACTTACAAAAACATTAACGATGGATGCAGATTCATTTTTTTATAGCTATAAAAGGCAGACAGAGACGCAGCAAGCGCATGTGTTTTTAGAGAGTGGACGTGGTGGACATTTTTCAATAGCTGCGTGGAATCCGTTAGCTACCGCACGATCAGTAGAGGGTGGGCTTTTCGTAAATTGGAGAAACGGCAGACAGGAAGTTTTACAAGGGGAGTCCCTCGACTTACTGGAAGAGCTTGTGGCAGAATATCAGGTTTCTTATAATGCAGAGCTACCTGTTTTTCAGGGAGGGGCTATTGGATTTGTGTCGTATGATTATGCTCGTAAAATCGAGGAGCTTCCTAATACGGCAACAGATGATTTACAAGTGCCTGATATCTATTATTATATCTTTGATTGCTGGGCCGTACATGATGTGAAAACGAATACAGTGACACTTATGAAGTTAGAAGAGAATGAGGTTAACTTGGAAGAATGGGCTAACATCTGGCAGGTTGCTGCACAGGCTGGATTAGACGCGCGCAAATTTGAGAAAACAACTGCTATAGAAGTTAAGAATGATGAAAATGAGTTGCTTGTTTCATTTGCAGGCGGCGATTTCGAGGCAGCAGTTAAAAAAATCCAAACGTATATCGCACAAGGCGATGTCTTTCAGGTGAATTTATCTGTTCGTCAGTCTAAGAAACTCAATGCAAATTCACTAGATGTCTATGAGGCACTACGAGCGTTTAATCCGTCGCCATATATGGCTTATATTGAAGCACCTGATTTTTCTGTTGTTTCTGGATCGCCAGAGTTACTAGTCAAGCGTCAAGGCAATGAGTTGTCGACGAGACCAATCGCTGGCACTCGACCAAGAGGGAAGTCGGAAGAGGAAGATTTAGCGTTGGCTCAAGAATTAATTGATAATGATAAAGAGCGTGCTGAGCATGTGATGTTAGTGGATTTAGAGCGCAATGATTTAGGACGCGTATCCACCTATGGAACAGTGGAAGTGGATGAGTTTATGGTCATTGAGCGCTATTCACATGTTATGCATATCGTTTCGAATGTGCGTGGAGAAATAGCAGAAGGTAAAACGAATGCAGATGTTATTCGTGCGATGTTCCCAGGTGGGACAATTACAGGAGCGCCAAAAATTCGCACTATGGAAATTATTGAAGAATTGGAGCCTGTACGACGTGGTTTATATACAGGCTCAATCGGCTGGCTAGGCTTTACAGGTGATATGGAGTTTAATATTGTAATCCGTACAGCGTTTGTAAAAGATGGGGTTGCGCATATTCAAGCTGGAGCAGGCATTGTCATTGACTCTGTTCCGGAAAGAGAGTATCAGGAATCTTTAAATAAAGCGAAGGCAATGTGGCAGGCAAAGGCAATGGCAGAGGAGCGAGTATTATGATTTTGATGATCGATAACTATGATTCATTTATTTATAACATCGTCCAATATTTGGGTGAATTTGGTCATGACATAGTAGTAAAACGTAATGATGTTATTACAGTAGAAGAAATAGAACAACTTTCGCCAGATATGATTGTTATTTCTCCAGGGCCATGTAGTCCAAATGAGGCGGGGGAAAGCCTGAACATTATTAAATATTTCGCGGGAAATATTCCGATTTTAGGAGTTTGTCTTGGACATCAGGCGCTTGCACAAGTGTTTGGTGGTCATGTCATACAAGCGGAACGTTTAATGCATGGGAAGACATCACCCGTGCTGCATGCTGAAGTGGGTTTGCATAAAGGCATGCCAAATCCATTCCAAGCAACTCGCTATCATTCTCTTATTGTAGAAAAGGAGACATTACCAGCGTGTCTAGAAGTAACAGCTTGGACAGAAGAAGGAGAAATTATGGGTTTACGTCATAAGGAATATCCTATTGAGGGTGTACAATATCATCCGGAATCCATTATGACAGAGCAAGGGAAACAACTTCTTCGCCAATTTATAGAAATGTATATAGAAGGAGTGAAATAGATGCAGTGCTGGATGAACGGAAACTATATGGCGGCCCAGGATCTGAGAATTTCGCCATTTGATCATGGATTTTTATATGGATTAGGATTTTTTGAAACGTTCCGAACATATGGTGGTCAGGTATTTTACTGGGAAGCACATATGGAAAGATTACAGCATGCTTTATCACAATATCACATTCATTTAAACTATCCTGAAAGTGTATTACTTGAGGCTGTGCAACAACTAAATCAACTTGCTGGCGGTCAGGATGGTTACTTCCGTTTAAATGTATCTGCGGGTGAACATAATATTGGATTACAGCCAACAGAATATAGACAACCTAATACCATCATTTTTCGCAAGGAACTTCAAGACACACCGCGTGGTACTGAAAAGTTTGCACAATGGCTTACCATACCACGCAATACACCTGAACAAGCATTTCGTGTTAAATCGCACCATTACGGCAATAACGTGCTTGGTCGCTTTGAAATGCCATCACTGGCTCAACAAGAAGGTTTTTTTTTAACAGAATCAGGCTATGTAGCTGAAGGTGTGACATCAAATATATTTTGGATAAAAAATGATATACTATATACGCCTTCTTTGGAGACAGGTATTTTACCAGGAATTATTCGTGCATGGGTTATAGAAAAGGCTAGTGCGCTAAACCTTGACGTACAGGAAGGCTTTTATACAAAAGAGGATTTACTACAAAGTACGGAATGCTTCATTACCAATTCAGTACAAGAACTTGTGCCTATTAGTAGCTTGGAGAACCAGCGATTTTTAGGCAATAAAGGACCTATTTATTCCATTTTGCATAGCGCATTTGTTCAAGAAGTGGAACGAGGATAGAAGGAGCGTTTACATGCTAGAAAAATATACGAAACCATTAACGATTAATGGTATTACATTAGACTATAGACAAGAAACATTTGTTATGGGGATTCTAAATGTTACACCGGACTCCTTCTCTGATGGAGGAAAGTATAACAATGTGGAGGCTGCAGTTACTCAAGCAAAAAAAATGGTGGCTGAAGGAGCAAAAATTATCGATGTAGGTGGAGAATCTACACGTCCTGGGTACGAACGAATTTCAGATGAAGATGAAATTGCACGCATCGTGCCTGTTATTCGAGCGTTAGCACAAGAAGTAAAGGTCATTATTTCAGTTGATACGTATAAAGCAAGTGTGGCGCGTGCCGCAATTGAAGCCGGCGCACATATCATCAATGATATTTGGGGAGCAAAGGCAGAACCAGAAATTGCTCAGGTTGCTGCAGACTTACATGTTCCAATCATTTTAATGCATAACCGTGAAAATATGGATTATGGTGTTGATTTTTGGATGACTGCAAAGGCAGATTTAGAAAAAAGTATTGCCATTGCACAGCAAGCGGGAGTTCCCGATCATCATATCATCTTAGACCCAGGTATCGGCTTTGCTAAAAATACTGCACAAAATATAGCTATGATGCAACACTTATCGGATTTAGTGGCTATGGGCTATCCTGTATTATTAGCAACATCACGTAAATCAATGATTGGTAATGTCTTAAACTTACCTGTTGAGGAGCGTCTTGAAGGGACAAGCGCCACAGTGGTTTATGGAATTGAAAAGGGTTGTCATATGATAAGAGTTCATGATGTAAAGGAAATGGCGCGGGCAACGTATATGACGGATGTATTAGTGGGTAAACGTTTGTTTAAGGAGGAAGCGTGATGGATTATATTCATTTAAAGGACATGCAGTTTTATGGTTATCATGGTGTATTAGCAGCTGAAACCACTCTAGGCCAACGCTTTCGAGCAAATGTTTCGCTTGCAGTAGACATGACAAAAGCCGGTGAAACGGATGATCTTTCTTATACCGTTAATTATGCAGAGGTATATGCGTTATGTCGGGATATTGTAGAGGGTGAACCGTTTAAGCTTATTGAGGCTCTTGTTGTGAAAATAGCAAATGTGATTTTAGCAACCTACCCTGATAAAGTAAAAGGAGTTCGTGTAGAGCTTATTAAACCAGACCCACCTATTCATGGTTATTATAAAGAAGTCTCTGTTGAGGTTACGAGGGGGGATTTCTAATGAAGGATGTCTATTTATCTATCGGAACAAATATGGGGGAGAGATATGAGAATCTTCAGCATGCAGTAGACCTTTTAAAAGAAAAGAAGGAACTAGAGTTGATTCGTGTTTCATCTGTTTTTGAAACAGCTGCTGTAGGTTATACGGATCAGGCCGATTTTTTAAATATAGCTGTCCATCTAAAAACAGCTATATCGTCTGTTGAGATGTTGAATATTTGCCAAGAAATCGAACGGGAATTAGGGCGTGTAAGAGAATTCCGCTGGGGCCCAAGAGTTATTGATCTTGACATTTTACTTTACAATCAAGAGAATATTGAAACGGAGAACTTAATTGTTCCTCATCCAAGAATGTACGAGCGAGCGTTCGTCCTAGTACCACTTGTAGAGATCACGCCATCACCTTTCGATGAACAGCTACAACAAGCGCATGATCTGTTACAGCAAATGGATTGTGAAAAGGAAGGCGTAATCTTCTGGAACCACTTTAATGAGCCGTCAGCGGTTAATTAAGTATTTGTATAGGTATGATTTATCAGCGTATAGCATTAACGATAGATAGAGAAAATAGGTAAAGCCTATAGAGGAGGAAGAAAAACGTTGGGTCAGTCAACAGAGAAGCCATTTCAAATTGGCGATATTGTCATGGACAACCGAGTAGTATTAGCGCCAATGGCTGGGATTTGTAACTCTGCTTTCCGATTAACGGTTAAGGAGTTTGGGGCAGGTCTCGTATACGCTGAAATGATTAGTGATAAGGGCATTGTCCAAAAAAATGAAAAAACATTAGGTATGCTTTATATCGATGAACGTGAAAATCCTCTTTCACTGCAAATCTTTGGTGGAGATAAAGAAACCTTAGTGGAAGCAGCGAAATATGTGGATGAAAATACGACTGCTGATATTATTGATATCAACATGGGGTGTCCTGTTAATAAAATTATAAAATGTGAAGCGGGAGCACGTTTACTACTTGATCCTAATAAAGTATATGAGGTGGTAGCGGCTGTTGTGGATGCTGTTAAAAAGCCTGTTAGCGTAAAAATGCGTATTGGTTGGGATGAAGAACATATCTTTGCGATTGAAAATGCTCAAGCTGTTGAGCGGGCAGGTGCAGCTGCAGTAGCAGTTCATGGTCGTACACGTGTACAAATGTATGAAGGTAAAGCGAACTGGGATTACATTCGTCAAGTGAAGGAAAATGTCAGCATTCCTGTGCTTGGTAACGGTGACGTGGAAACACCCCAAGATGCTAAACGTATGCTGGAAACTACAGGTGTAGATGCAGTAATGATTGGACGTGCTGCTTTAGGTAATCCATGGATGATCTATCGTACGGTTCAATACCTAGCAACTGGTGAATTAAAAGTAGAGCCAAGTGTACGAGAAAAAATGGACGTATGTTTACTACACTTTGAACGACTTCTTCAATTAAAAGGAGAAGGAATTGCAGTACGGGAAATGCGTAAGCATGCATCATGGTATTTAAAAGGAATCCGAGGTAATGGTAAGGCCCGCAACGCTATTAACCAAACAGAAACTGCGGCAGAACTGCGGGTACTATTAAATAGTCTTGTACAGGAGTATGAAGAAAGTGAATCTAAATTGATTGTTCCAGAAGTTAAAGAATTAATGATATAGTTTTTATTATGGGCGTCTCTATAATTTGATAGAGGCGCCTTTTCAGCAGTACCTTTAATTTTTAGAATTATTAATTATTTTGTATTGGATTGAAAATAAATTGAAACAGATGATTACAGCACTAAAATTGTGTACAATAGAAATATTATGGACGTAAACGCGGACAATTTACTTAAGGAGTGAAACAAGTGTCAAATATAGAAGAATTAAATGATCAACTATTGGTGAGACGCCAAAAGATGACAACGATACTAGAAAATGGACAAGACCCATTTGGAAGCCGTTTTGAGCGTACACATTTATCAACAGAAGTACGTGATCAATTTGCAGATCAAACAAAAGAACAGCTTGAGGAAAACCTTCAAGAGGTAATTATTGCGGGCCGTATTATGACGAAACGTGGTAAAGGAAAAGCTGGCTTTGCACATATTCAAGATTTAAATGGTCAAATTCAAATTTATGTTCGTCAAGATCATGTAGGCGAAGAAGCGTATGAATTATTTAAACAAGCTGATTTAGGAGATATCGTGGGTGTGCGTGGTAACGTGTTCCGTACACAAGTAGGAGAACTTTCTGTAAAGGCTGAGGAATTCACATTCCTTACAAAAGCGCTACGTCCTATGCCAGAGAAATTCCACGGCTTACAGGATGTTGAGCAACGTTATCGCCAACGTTATCTAGATTTAATGACAAACGAAGATAGCAAAAAGACATTTATCACGCGTTCGAAAATTATTCGTGCAATCCGAAATTATTTAGATAATGCTGGATACTTAGAAGTAGAAACACCAATGCTTCACACAATTGCAGGTGGCGCAGCAGCTCGTCCATTTATTACGCATCACAATGCCCTTGATATGGAATTATATATGCGAATTGCCATCGAATTGCATTTAAAACGTTTAATAGTTGGTGGTTTAGAGAAAGTTTACGAGATCGGACGTGTGTTCCGTAATGAAGGAATTTCTACACGCCACAACCCTGAATTTACAATGATTGAACTATATGAAGCATATGCTGATTATCAAGATATCATGTCTCTAACTGAAAACCTTATTGCACATGTTGCTCAAGAAGTTCTCGGTACAACTTCTGTTCAATATGGTGAAGATGAAATCAACCTTGCTGTAGGCTGGAAACGAGTTCATATGGTTGACGCTGTAAAAGAGGCAACAGGTGTAGACTTCTGGCAGCCGATGACAAAAGAACAAGCACAAGCACTTGCTAAAGAGCATGGAGTTGAAGTGAAGGATGTTCACGAAGTAGGTCATATTATCAATGAATTCTTCGAACAGAAAGTAGAAGAGACGCTTGTACAGCCTACATTTGTATATGGTCACCCTGTAGAAATCTCACCTCTTGCGAAGAAAAATCCAGAGGACGAGCGTTTTACAGATCGCTTTGAGTTATTTATCGTTCGTCGTGAGCACGCCAATGCCTTCACAGAGTTAAATGACCCTATCGACCAACGCCAACGCTTTGAAGCACAATTAGCAGAAAAAGAAGCAGGTAATGATGAGGCGCATGAAATGGACAATGATTTCATTGAAGCATTAGAATACGGTATGCCTCCAACAGGTGGTTTAGGTATAGGTATTGACCGTTTAATTATGCTACTAACAAATTCACCATCAATTCGTGATGTATTATTGTTCCCAACAATGCGTCATATTACAAAATAAATTACTGCGTAGGCTCTTTATAGAGCTGCTAAAGAGCATTCAATGAATTAAGAGGAGAATTCACAGGATAGGTGAGTTCTCTTCTTTTTGCTCAATGAAAAAAATTAAGTTGTTTAAACGTGGATTATATTTAGGTTATACTTTTAGAGTTCTATGTTTTTCAAATCAAATACAATAAGTATAAAAAGAAGTATTTTATTGGGGGCTTATAATGAATTACAAAATTATTAACAAACAAGTATTTGAACAGGCACAATTACGTTCTGTTTCTGATGTTCCATTTACGGAGGAAGAGCTCGAGCATGGTATGAAATTAGTCGTTGCTAAAAAAGACGAGAATCTTACTTTATATTTAGTAGAAATAGATGGCCATAAGAAATTTGATGTTCGTTGGGACGATTCTTCTGAAATCTTTAGTGGCTGGTATTCTGCATGGGATAACTTCTTGTGGTGCTTAAATATAGTTGACCCTCAAGGTAATGAAATAAAATAGGGACTATTAGAAATAAGCAGGCGCTAAAGTACTTCTACTTTAGCGCCTGCTTATTTTCATAATGCAATTTTTAAAAACCTTCTTTGACCTAAACAACTAATTAGATTTGTAGTTTTATTTAGGAAGTAATTTTACACTAAGTTTTATGAGCTATATTTAACTTGAAAAGTAAGTAGTATTTTAATTTAAGATATTGAGATTTAATAGAAAGAGATGTATAGTAAAACAAATAATAAATAAGGAAAGATACTATGATTTACGATTCTCGTAAATACACAAATTTGCTTATTAAAGCAAGTTTGTTAAATTAAATTAGATTTTGTATAAAAAACACTTGCGAAGTTTTTTCTAACGTGATAAATTATTACTTGTCGTTAAGACGATGCAATCAACAACATTGAACTTCAAAAACAATTTGAAAAAAAGATGTTGACATGAATAATTGATTATAATATAATTTAAAAGTTGTCTCCGCTGATTTGAAAAAACATTTTAAAAAAGTGTTGACAACGAAGTGAAGAAATGTTATAATTTAAAAGTTGCTGTCGAGAGATGGTTGCTAAATGAACCTTGAAAACTG